>JAISGR010000107.1 GCA_031262995.1 Prevotellaceae bacterium
CGATGTTCCAGACAAACGCACGCAGTCCCAGCTGTTCGGTCTGCTTGTCCATGGCGTGCAGGCGCTCCAGCAACGGGTCTACGCGGCTGTCTTCCACCACGGCAATGATGGCCGAGCACATCGACGGCCAGGCGTGGCTGCCATAGTGCGGTTCGCCGGTCTTCGAGCCGCGTCCCTGCACCTGCTCCCAGTAGGTATAGCCGCGGCAGTTGAGGCGTTCGAGGGTGGTGATGATGCGTTCCTGAAACGCCTGGTCGAAAGTGATTAATACGGATTTCATATCTTTCCTGTTGTTTTTACTTCGTTAATTTATCGTGTACAATCTCACTGCGGTGGGCATCGAAATATGCCTGCATCTCGCGCTGCTTGCGCATCTTGCGGCGGGCGTTCTTCACGCCGATGGCGGCAAACATGCCATACATGGAGGGTACGTAGATCAGCGTGAGGATGGATGCCACCGTCAGACCGCCGATGACGGCGATTGCCATGGGGCGCCACATCTCCGAGCCTTGTCCGTGGCTCACTGCCATGGGAATCATACCCAGGATGGTGGTGCAGGTGGTCATCAGTACCGGACGCAGGCGGCTGCGACCGCCGGTGATCACGGCGTTGATGATGGACTGACCGCGCTCGCGGCAGAGGTTGGTGTAGTCGATGAGCACGATACCGTTCTTCACCACGATACCGATCAGCATGATGGCGCCGAGCATACTCATCACGTTGAGCGTGGTGCCGGTGAAGTACAGGGCTATCAGTACGCCGCTGAAGGCAAAGAAGATGGAGAAGATCAGGATGAAGGGGTAGGTGAGCGATTCGAACTGTGCGGCAATCACGATGAACACCAGCACGAAGATGAGGACGGCAAGCGTGGTCAGGTCGCGGAACGAGTCCTGCTGGTCTTCGTACGAACCGGCTACCTGTACGCTGATGCCCGACGGGAGCGTCATCTTGTCAAGGAGCAGCTGTCCCTCTTCGACCACTTCGCTCAGCGTAGCGTCGCTGGCAACCACAGCCGATACGGTCACGATGCGCTCGCGGTCTTTGCGCTCGATGGTGGGAGGCGAAAAGCGTTCGACCACCTTGCCCAGCTCCTTCACGCGGATACCCTGTCCGGCAGCGTTGTAGATAATGATATTTTCTATCGCCTCGAGGCTGGTGCGGAACTCGGGCGCGTAGCGCACTTTGATGTCGTACTCGTCGCCATCCTCGCGGAACTGCGAGGCGATGGCACCGTTGAAGCGGTTGCGCAGATACGTACCGGCGGTGGAGAGATTCAGACCATGGAGCGCCAGCTTCTCACGGTCGAACTCCACCCGATACTCGGGTTGATAGTCGCTGCGGCTGATGGTTACCTCCGACACCCCTTTTGTCTGAAGCAATTCGCGTTTCAGTTGGGTTGCCAGCGTGTCGGTCACGTTCATGTCGTAGCCGTAAATTTCAAAGTCGGCAGTCGACTGTCCGCCCATGCCGCCTCCGCCGCCACCCAGCAGCACTTGCGTTTTGCTGAACTCGGGATAGGCGAGCAGGTCGGTACGCATGTCCTCGCAGATCTCTGCCAGCGTGCGTTCGCGGTCGCCCGGGTCGACGAGGTTGATGTTGAACGAGATGATGTGCGATCCGTTGTCCTGCATCTAGGCAAAGGTATTGTCGGTGTCCGCCTGACCTACGGTATAGTTGCAAACTTTGATTTCGGGATACTCTTTCATCCATTGTTCGGTGAGCTTTTGCGACAGCTCTTGCGCCATCTCTTTGCGGCTACCGATGGGCAACTCCAAGCTCACACTGATGCGGGCGTTGTCCTGCGAGGGGAAGAACTCCGTACCGATACCGTTGATCAGGAACAGGCTCACTCCAAAGAATGCCACGCAGCAGATTAGCACGATGATGCGGTGACGCACAGCCACATTCAATAGTTTGGCATAGGCTGCGTCGAGGGCGTCAAGTACCCGTTCTATCGGGCGATAGAACACTCGGAACGCACGACTTTGTTTCTTTTGCAGTCTCAACATCTGAGAAGCAAGCATCGGGGTGAGTGCCAGCGAGCAGATCAGTGAGATTGCCATGATGATACACATCATCCAACCCAACTGTTTGAAGAGCACACCTGCCATACCGCTGACCATCGTCAGGGGGAAGAACACCGCAATCATGGTCAGCGTAGATGCTACGATAGAGATAGCCACCTCGTTGGTACCGTGCACGGCAGCCTGCTTGGGATCGGAGCCGCGTTCGATGTGGGTGGTGATGTTTTCGAGCGCCACAATGGCGTCGTCGACCACCATACCGATAGAAATGGAGAGTGCCGAGAGTGAGATGATGTTCAAACTGCTGCCCGTTCCGAACAGGTAGATGAACGAGGCAATCAGCGAGAGCGGGATGGTGATGGCAATAATCATCGTGGCGCGCCAGCGTCCGAGGAAAACGAACACCACAATCACCACGAAGAGCAGGGCGTAGAGCACCGTCTCGGTCAAACTGCCGAGGGTGTTGAGGATGTTGTCCGACGTATCGACGATGATACCCAGCTTCACGTCGGGCGGCAGTGCCTTCTGTAACTTGGGCATCTCTGCTTTTACCTGTTTGGAGATGCTAACCGAGTTGGCTCCCGACTGCTTCTGAATGACAATCATGGCGCCCTGCACCCCGTTGTTGTAGGTCTCCTGCGCACGCTCCTCTACGGTGTCGACCACACGTGCCACGTCGCGCAGGTAGATGGTTCCGCCGTCGGGTTTGGTACCCACGACGATGTCGTTCATCTGGCGGCTGTCTTCGAACTCGCCCTCCACCCGCAGCGTGTAGGTCTCGTTGCCGATGTCGAAGCTACCGCCGGGTATATTTCGGTTCTCGGCGCCGATGATGGCGCTGATGGTCTCGATGGAGAGGTTGTACGCCTCGAGCTTGTTGGGGTCGCAATAGACCTCGATCTCGCGCTGCGGCGCGCCGCTGATGGAGACGGTACCCACGCCGGGGATACGCGCCAGCGGGTTTGCCACGTTGTCGTCGAGTATTTTATAGAGTGCCGCGCGGCTCTCGTTGGCTTGCACCGAGAGTAGCATGATGGGAATCATGTCGGTGCTGAACTTAAAGATGACCGGTGTCTGAGACTCGTCGGGGAGTGCCGAGCTGACCATGTCGAGCTTGTCGCGCACATCGTTGGTGAGCACGTCGATGTCGTTACCGAACTCAAACTCCAGCGTGATGAGCGAGAGGTTCTCCGACGAGCGGGAGGTGATGTGCTTGAGGTTCTCTACCGAGTTGAGCACATTCTCCAACGGACGGGTCAGGTTATTTTCGATATCCGATGCGCTGGCACCCGGATAGGCTGTCATTACCATGATGGTGTTTGTCTCGATGTCGGGCAGCAAGTCAATAGGCAGCTTCGACAGTGAGAAAACGCCAAATATCACCACTGCCAGGAAGCAGAGGGAGGTCATAATCGGTTTCTTAACCGCACCTTCGTATAAACTCATGTTCTTAAATTAAAAATTAAAGATTAAAAAATAGAGACGGCAATTCTTCATTGTCAATTCTCAATTGTCAATTCTCAATTGTCAATTCTCAATTACTTCTCTACCGTTACGTCCATGCCGTTGAGCAGGCGTGCCTGTCCGGCGATGACTACCTGCGAGTTGTCGGGCACACCCGATATCAGCTCGTATTCGGTGTCCATGCGGCGTCCCAGCTCTACCTTATTATAAGAGACCTTGCCGTCCTTGTAGACATAGACGTAGCGGTCGCCCGAGCCGGCTTGCTTCACAATGGCGATGTCGGGCACCACCACGTGTTCCTGCGTGCCGAAGTTGAGCGTGGCACGGGCAAACATACCCGGTCGCACGCGCTGGTCGCGGTTGGCAAGCTTCACCTCGACGATGAACGTGCGTGTCGTGGTGTCGATGGTGGGGTATATCAGGCTGACGGTGCCCTCGAAGGTCTCGTCGGCATATACATCCAGCTTCACAGCGGCGGACATGCCGAGCTTCACGTCGGCAAAGTGTTGTTCGGAGACGTTGATTTTCAGCTTCACCGGCGTCATCTGCTCTACCACCAGCACGGGATTTCCGCCGCTGTACATGTCGCCGTTGTCGTAGTTGCGGGCAGTCACGATGCCGGCAACGGGGCTGATGAGGGCGGTGTTCTCCAGCAGGTTCTGGTAGGCGGTCTTCTGCACGTCGAGTTGCATCTTCGAGGCATCCCATGCCGACTTGGAGGTTCCTCCTACCTTATACAGTTCGTCGGTGCGTTTGAACTCTATCTCCATATTGTCCAAGCGGGCTTTGGCTTGCTTGAGGTTGGCTGCGTCCATCTCGACCAATTTCTGTCCTTTGGCTACGCGGTCGCCCACCTCTACCAGTATGCGGTCGATGCGCACGGGGCTTGAGGGTGCAATCTTGTTGGTCACGTCCGCTTCTACGGTAGCGGTATATTCCTGTATCTGGTCAACAGGACGTGACTCTACGGCTGCCAGTTTCACTACCGGCTTCTCTTCTGCTTTCTTCTCGGCAGTCTTCTCGCCGTTGCATGCGCCCAGCACGACGGTAGCGAGCAAGGCGAGGAGTTGAATACTTCTTTTCATATTGTCTGTATACTTTTTATTTCTTTCTGATTGGTTTCTTACTGATTGGTTCTGTTTGTCCGGTTGCCGCTTACTCTCCCGCGTAGTTACGTCCCAGCACCTGGTCGAGGTCGGCTTTGGCGGTGAGGTAATCGTAGATAGACTGGTTGTACGTCAGCTCGGCTTGTGTGAGCGACACCTGCGAGGTGTTCAGCTCGAGCACGGTGCCTGCCCCGACGTCATATCGTTTGGTGGCAATCTCTACGGCTTTGCGTGCCTGCACCACGTTTTCGCGGTTGCTGACCACCTGTTCGCTGCTTGCCTGCATGTTGTCTCGATAGCTGGTTGCCTGCATGCTCAGTTTGCGTTCGGTGTCGATGCGGGTCTGATTGAGCTGGCGCAGCTGTATGCGTGCGCTTTTTATCTGCGTGAAGTTGCTGGCTTTGTAGAGCGGTATGCTCAGGCTGAATACGAGCTGCGAGCTGCCTGCCCAGTTGTAGTTGAACAGGTTCCACGTAGGGTTGTAGAGCGACTGGTACTGGTAGGAGAACTGTGCCCCCAGCGTGGGTGCGAATGCCAGCTTGGAAACCTTCAGCCCCTTCTCGAGCAATGTCTTGTTGAGGTCTAACTGACGCAGGGCGGTGTTGTTGTACAGTCCCTCTTGCAGGTCGGTCAGCTCGTTGACGAAGAGCGATGCCTCGTAGTTGGCGAGGTTGTCTTCAATGCGCAGGTCGACGTCGGCGGTGACGCCCATCAACACTTTCAGTTGCAGCTTAGCCAGGTTGACGGCATTGCTGGCGGAGATGACGCTGGGCTTCACGCTTCGCATCTGTACCTCGGCGCTGATCTTGTCGAACTCGCTGACAACGCCCTGTTTGAACTTGGCGTCGACCACGTTGAAGTTCTCCTCTGCCACCTTGTAGCTCTCTTGCAGCACGGAGTAGCTGTCTTGTGCCAGCATCAGTTGATAGTAGGCTTTGGTCACTTGATTGACCAAGTCTTGTTTGGAAGCGCGCGACTTCTCGACCGCCAGTTGGATGTCGGTCTTGGTCATTGCCATCATGCCGTACACGGTCGGGGCAAAGATGGGCAGGCTGACCGTGAGCACGCCGGCTACGGTGTTCGAGTTGTCACGTCCCATCTTGAAGGTCATGGTGTCGAGCTTCATCTGGGCTGCGGAGATGGTGTGCTGCCACGTACCACCCAGGCTGACCTCGGGCAGCAGGTTTTGCCACGCCTCGGTATCTGCCACTTTCTTCAGGGCAATGTCGTCTTCAGCCACTCTGATGGTTGGATTGTCGCTTAAGGCAATCTCCAGCGCACGGTCAAGAGTCAGTGTTAAGGTCTCTCTTTCTCCCTGTGTCTGTGCGCTTGCCGTGCCGAAGGCGAGGGCAGCTACGAGCAGGGTTGTCATCTTTTTACCTTTTAAAAGTACTTTTCTCATACAAAATTATTATTGTTCATTGATTGATTACCTGATTGATTACTTGGTTTACTGCCTGGGATTACTCGCGGTGTGATTCGATGAACTCCTCCAGCAGGCGATACCCCTTCTCGGTGGCGATGCCGCGCAGGTAGGTGAAGATCACCGATTTGTACACTTCAATCGGCGGATAGTTCTTAAAGATGTCGGTATGCATCAGTACGTTGAACTGTTCGCGCACCAGCAGGTTGACGATGTCGAAATTGATGTCGCTGCGGAACAGTCCCTGTTCTACGCCCAGGCGGAAGAATTGTATCTTCTCTTCCGAGTCGCATTGATGGCGGCGGCGCAACTCCTCGTCTACACGTGGATATTTATTGATGTCGGTAAAGAACCGCTTGTTGACCTTGCGGTACTGTTCAATGCTGTGTTGGTACAGTTTGAGGATGGTCTCCATCACATTTGCCGATTCGTCGTACGTCTTCTGGGCATAAGCCTTGGCTTCGTCTTCGGTCTTGTACAAACACTCCAGCAGCAGTGTCTCCTTGTCGGGAAACACCTCGTAGAGCGTTCGTTTGGAGATACCCAGCCCGGCAGCGATGTCGTCCATCGTGATGCTTTTGATACCTTCGGTGATAAAGAGGTGGAGAGCCGTGTCCACGATATTTGTCCGCAATTCGGCTCGTTGGGGATGTTCCGTTTCGTCTATGGTCATTACCTTTATCGTTGCTTAATAGTGATTCGCTGTGAAAAAGCGCGGCAAAGGTAACAAGAAAACTTTCCGTGATGTTTCAGTTTTCTTGAAAGATAGTGCTAATTAAGGATTATTAGGAAAAATGTGTCTGTCGGTGAACGGGTTAGAAATAGCGGGTTGTTTCGCCCAGTATCTCCGAGAGGAGCAGGTTGGCAAGGCGGCTGGTGCCCAGGCGGAAGTATTGAGGGGTGAGCCACGCTTCGCCGAGCACCTCTTTGACGATGGTATAGTAGTTAACGGCATCGTCGACGGTGTTCAGTCCGCCGGCAGGTTTGAAGCCGATGCGGATGCCCGTCAGGTCGTAGTACTCGCGGATGGCGGTGCACATCACGTAGGCAGCCTCGGGCGTTGCGGCAGGTTGCAGCTTGCCGGTGGAGGTCTTGATGAAGTCGGCGCCGGCATACATGCTCAGGATGGCAGCTTTCTTGATGTCGGCAGCCGATGTCAGGGCGCCGGTCTCGAGGATGACCTTCAGGTGACGGTCGCCGCACAGCGCTTTCAGCTCCTGTATCTCGTCGCACACCGATTCGTAGTCGCCGGCAAGGAACTTGCCTACGGACATAACGATGTCTATCTCGTCGGCACCGTCGTGCAGCGCCAGGGCGGTTTCTGCCACTTTGACCTCGCTAAAGGTTTGCGAGGAGGGGAATCCGCCCGATACGCAGGCAATGCGTACGGCTTCCACCTCGAGGGTGTCGTGCACCACCTCGGCAAAGTGGGGGTAGACGCAGATGGCGGCAACGTTGGGCAGGTCGGGGTGGTCGTTGTCGAAGTCGTTGACACGGCTGGTGAAGCGGATGATGCTTTCGTCGCTGTCGGTGGTGTTCAGGCTGGTGAGGTCGATGCAGCCGAAGAGGAACTTCACCGTTTCGGGCGTGCGGTTGGCTGGGGCTTTCCCGGCGAGCAGAGCGGCTACGGCGGCAGCTGTCTCGTCGTCCTTCAGGGCGGTGTGGTACTTGGCAATGGCAGCGGCGTACTTGTCGGCAGCGGGCTGCGATGCGTGGGGATGGTGGGAGTGTTCTTGTTCCATAATTGTCTGATTGTTAGCGGGGGATGGGGTGATGCGGGGTGTTACAGTTTGGGGTTGTTCAGGTGTCGGGTGCTGTCCCGGCGGGTCTTCTTCTCGAGGGTACGGTCGAAGGCTTGGGTGAGGTCGACGCCTGTCTGGTTGGCAATGCAGAGGAGTACCCAGAGCACATCGGCAAGCTCTTCGTCCAGGTTATCGGCTTCGCCGGCTTTGAACGACTGGTCGCCGTAGCGGCGCGCCATGACACGTGCCAGCTCGCCCACCTCCTCGGTGAGGAGTGCCAGATTGGTCAGCTCGCTGAAGTAGCGCACGCCGTATCGGCGTATCCACGCATCCACTTGTTGTTGGGCTTCTTGAAGGGTCATTGTTGGGTTCGGATGATGTCCGGGCGACGGCTTTGTCGGACGGCGCGGCAAAGGTAATCTCTTTTCTACACTCTTGCGCTCTCCAACGGAATAATTCTCCCGAATCGCCCGCCAGCCCCCACCCTCGCCGCGGTGAGGCAGGGGCAATATTTTCATGCGCATGGCGTGAAATTTCCATGCGCATGGAAATTTATCAGCGTGCGCATGGAAATTTATCGGCATGCGCATGGAAATTTCACGGAATCCGGACGGTCTTAAATTTCCGTCTGGGCGGCGTGAAATTTTCGTATAGGCGGAAATAAATTTTCGTATAGGCGGAAATTTCACGGCGTATAGACGGAAATTTCACAGCGTATAGACGGAAATATAAGGAGTCACTAAACGCTTCATTCTTGGGAGCAACGGACAGACAGACAGTACGCTTTGCTGCTGCCGCCCGGCGCGTTGACCCTCGAACTGGTGAAGGAAAAATTATTCGCTGTTACGCCGTTGTAAGGCGTAGCAGTCCAGATGCAACTCTGCGACCCGATATAGTTCAGACTGCCGTTGGCGCTGTCTTTGTCGCGCATCCCTGACGTAACGTAAAAGACAGAAGAATTGGAAGTAGTATAAATTCTACCTATGGGAGTCGTTTTCTGCCAAGTAAAAGTTGCGGTGGAGAAGTCGCTCCACGTGCCGCTCAA
>JAISGR010000125.1 GCA_031262995.1 Prevotellaceae bacterium
CGACGCCTGCACCGAACGGCTGCTGCACCGCTTCGTCCGCGCCCGCAACGCTTGCGGCGAACAGGTAGCAGCGGCGGTGACCGATGCCTACAAACGGCTGCTGAAGCCGTCGATCGAGACCGAGTTTGCCCTCCAAAGCAAGGAGCAAGCCGACGATACCGCCATCGACATCTTTGCCAAGAACCTGCGACAGCTGCTGCTGGCGCCGCCCCTGGGACAGAAGCGGGTGATGGGCATCGACCCGGGGTTCCGCACCGGCTGCAAGGTGGTGTGTCTGGACGAGCAGGGCAACCTGCTGCACAACGAAAACATCTACCCCCACCCTCCCGCAGGCAAGACGCAGGAGGCGGCTGCCCGGCTGCGGAAGATGGTAGAGGCATACCGCATCGAAGCCATTGCCGTGGGCAACGGCACTGCCGGTCGCGAAACCGAGGCGTTTCTCCAGCAACAAGCCTTTCCGCAGGGGTTGCAGGTGTTTGCGGTGAGCGAGCAGGGGGCATCCGTCTACTCCGCCTCCAAGGCGGCGCGCGACGAGTTTCCCGACTACGACGTGACCGTGCGCGGCGCCGTCTCCATCGCCCGCCGGCTGACAGACCCGCTGGCGGAGCTGGTCAAGATCGACCCCAAAGCCATCGGCGTGGGGCAGTACCAGCACGATGTAGACCCGACCAAGCTCAAACGCTCGCTCGACCAGACCGTGGAGAGCTGCGTCAACCTGGTGGGCGTCAACCTGAACACTGCCAGCACGCACCTGCTGACTTACATCTCCGGACTGGGCGCGCAGCTGGCGCAGCACATCGTGAACTACCGCGCCCAACACGGCGCCTTCGCCTCCCGCCAAGCCCTGCTGAAGGTGCCACGCATGGGCGCCAAGGCGTTCGAGCAGTGTGCCGGCTTCCTGCGCATCCCGGGCGCCGCCCATCCGTTGGACAACTCTGCCGTCCACCCCGAGAGCTACCACCTGGTGGAGCAGATGGCTGCCGACCTGCACTGCACCGTTGCCCAACTGATTGCCGACCGCGAGCTGCGCCGCCAAATCCGTCCGGAGAAGTACGTCACCGACACCGTGGGCATGCCCACCCTGCACGACATCTTGCAGGAGCTGGAGAAGCCCGGACGCGACCCGCGCCCGCCGATCAAGTGCTTCGCGTTCGACCCGAACGTGCGTACCCTCGACGACCTGCGCACGGGCATGGAGCTGCCCGGCATCATCGGCAACATCACCAAGTTCGGTGCATTTGTCGACATCGGCATCAAGGAGAACGGGCTGATACACCTCTCCCAACTCGCCGACCGCTACATCACCGACCCCACCGAAGTGGTCTCCATGCACCAGCACGTACAGGTACGGGTGCTGGAGATAGACCGGGAGCGCAAACGAATCGCGCTCAAGCTGCTGGGGACGGTATAGTCGGAACAAAGATTCTGTTCCGAGGCTGACAGAAGTTCTGTTCCGAGGCTAACAGAAGTTCTGTTCCGAGGCTAACAGAAGTTCTGTTCCGAGGCTAACAGAAGTTCTGCTCCGAGGCTAACAGAAGTTTTGAGATAGCCGTCTCAAAGTTTTTGAAATACTCGTTAATGACACTCATTAAGCCCCGTTAATGGTTCTCATTAATACCCGATAATGGCGGTCATTAATACCCGTTAATGAAGTTCATTAATCGTCGAAAAGCCATTACCTTTGCGGGCGCAACCAAAAATCCCATCACAATGACAGCAGATACCGGTATCGACCTCGACAATCCCGAGTTTCAGAATGCCCTGAAATTAGTGCAGTACACCCGCCAGTCGCTCTTCCTCACGGGCAAGGCGGGCACGGGCAAGTCTACCTTCCTGCGCTACATCTGCAGTCACACCCGAAAGAAACACGTGGTGCTGGCGCCCACCGGCATCGCCGCCATCAACGCCGGCGGCAGCACGCTGCACAGCTTCTTCCGCCTGCCCACCCGACCGATACCGCCCGACGACCCCGACCTGAGCCTGCAACACGGGCGCATCCACGAGGTGTTCAAGTACAGCCGGGAGCAGCGCAAGCTCCTCAAGGAGCTGGAGCTGATCATCATCGACGAGATTTCCATGGTGCGTGCCGACCTCATCGACGCCGTCGACCGCCTGCTGCGCGTCTACTCCCAGAACCTGCGCGAGCCGTTCGGCGGGAAGCAGCTGCTGCTCGTGGGCGACATCTATCAGTTAGAGCCGGTAGTGCCCGAGGACGAGCGCGACATCCTGCGCCGCTTCTACCCCACCACCCTTCCCTACTTCTTCGCCGCGCGGGTGTTCGGCGAAATCGACCTCGTATCCATCGAGCTGCAAAAGGTGTACCGGCAGACGGACAAGGTGTTTGTCGGCGTGCTCGACCACATCCGCAGCAACAGCGTCAGCGATGCCGACCTGCTGCTGCTCAACACCCGCCACGGCGCCGACATCGCGGCGGGCGGCAACGACATGTATGTCACCATCGCGCCCCGCCGCCACACGGTCGACAGCATCAACGAACGCCGGCTTGCCGAACTGCCGGGCGACACGGTGACCTTCACCGGCAAGATTGCCGATAACTTCCCCCTGAAGAACCTGCCCACCACCCTCGAACTCGAGCTGAAGCCGGGGGCGCAGGTCATCTTCGTCAAGAACGATTACGACCACCGCTGGGTGAACGGCACCATCGGCGTGGTGACCGGCTTCGACGCGCACGACGAGGTGCTCTACGTCCTGACCGACGACGGGCGCGAGGTGGACGTGACGCCCAACAGCTGGCGCAACATCCGCTACCGTTACAACGAGAAGGAGCGCAAGGTGGAGGAGGAGGTGCTGGGCACTTTCACCCAGTTCCCGGTGCGGCTGGCGTGGGCAATCACCATACACAAGAGCCAGGGACTGACGTTTAGCCGCGTGGTGATCGACCTCACCGGAGGCGTCTTTGCCGGCGGACAGACCTACGTGGCGCTGAGCCGCTGCACCTCGCTGGAGGGGCTGTCGCTGAAGATGCCCGTCAACCGTGCCGACATCTTTGTCCGTGCCGAGGTGGTGAACTTCGCCGGACGGTTCAACAACCCCAAGGCTGTCGACCGCGCCATGAAAGTGGCACAAGCCGACGTGGAATACGGCGCTGCCGCCCACGCCTTCGACAGCGGCGACTTCGAGGCGTTCCTCAAGCACTTCTTCGTTGCCATCCATGCCCGCTACGACATCGAGAAGCCCGCCGCACAACGCCTCATCCGCTACAAGCTGGGCATCCTGAACAAGCTGCGCCGCCAGAACGAATCGCTGAAAGCCGAAATGAGCCGACAGCAGGAGCGGCTGCGGGGCTATGCCCGCGAGTACTACCAGCTGGGCAACGACTCCATCACCCTGGGGCACGACAACCGCGCCGCCCTTGCCAACTACAACAAGGCGCTCGAACTCTATCCCGAATATGTGGATGCCTGGGTGCGCAAGGGCATCACCCTTGCCGACGAGCAGCGCCCCGACGAAGCCGAAGCGTGCTTCAACCGCGCCGTCAGCCTCAGCCCGCAATCGTTCAAAGCGGTCTATAACCGCGGCAAGCTCCGCCTGCAACGGGAGAACCTGGACGGCGCACTCGCCGACCTCGACAAGGCAACCTCCCTCAAGCCCCGGCACGCCAACGCGCACCAGCTCTTCGGCGATGTGCTGGTGCGCATCGGTAAGGAGATGGAAGCGGAGTTGCATTGGCGCATTGCCGAGGAGCTGCGGAAGAAGCAATAGCCCGTACCCCGAAACGTTAGATCCCCGTAATCCCCATCTTCTTCATCAGGAAGCAGGCGTTCATGTTCTGCGCAATGCCTTCGCGCAGCCGGTAGGCAAAGGTGAGTTCGTCGTTGGTGATGTCCGCTTCGAAGCAGTAGTTGCGGACGGCATCGGGAAAGGCGTCGGCAAGCGTGCCCAGCATCAGGTCGTGGGTGGCGATGATGCCGTCGGCTTGCAACGCCACGAACTGGGCAATGAGCGCCAGCGACCCCCGCTGCTTGTCGACGGAGTTGGTGCCTTTCAGTATCTCGTCTAAGAGGATGAAGAGTTCCTCGCCTGCCTGTAGCCGGTCGATAATCAGCTTGAGGCGTTTCAGCTCGGCAAAGAAATAGGACTCGTTGTCGGTGAGCGAGTCGCTGGTGTGCAGACCGGTCACCAGCCGGGCGGGGTAGACCTCCATGCTGCGGGCACAGACGGGAGCGCCGATGCACGCCAGCAGGTAGTTCACGCCGACGGTGCGCAGGTAGGTGCTTTTGCCTGCCATGTTGGCGCCGGTGATGATGAGGAAGGCGGGGCGGCGGGTGATGGAGATGTCGTTGCGCACACAGGTGTCGCGGTTCATCAGCGGATGTCCCAGCGCCTCGGCTTGCAGCCGGAAGGGCTGTTCGGCAATGGTGGGATAGACGTAGTCGGGGTGGTTGTAGGCAAACGCGGCAAGCGAGCAGAGCGCGTCGGTGCGTCCCACGGCATCCAGCCAGCGGGGCAGGTCGGCAGCACAGCGCTCCTTCCACCACTCGATGCGCATCACCAATCGGATCTCCCAGAAGAAGAGACCGTTGAGAACGGTGTACACGAACACGTTGTTGCGCTGGTCGAGTGCATGCATCAGCCGGCTGAGCTTGCCGATGGCGTGCGAAGCGTGCAGGTCGGTCTTGCCCCGCTCCTCCATCAGGCGGAGCAGGTTGGCGTAGGTACCCAGTATCTGCAACTTCTTGCCGTACACGCTCTGCATCCGGGTGACGGTGTGGGTGAACCCGAAGCCTGCCAGCACGAAGAAGAGCCAGACGCTTCCCCACACCTCCGGCGAAGCCACACCGGCGAGCACCGGCAGCAGACTGACGGCGTTGGCAGTTGCCGCCACTGCGGGAAGTACGCGCAGCAAGCGGTTTGTCCGGAACGTCGACGGACTTTTCGACCAGGCAATCAGCTCCGCCTCGTCGGCAGCCTTGCCCTTGTACAGCAGTCCCTGTATGCGAAACTCCTGCCTGAACTCCAGGTCGTCGGCGAGCGACTGTACGGCTTGCTGCCGTTCGGCTATTTCGTCCTTCTGCGTGAGGTGCGTGCGCATCCACACTGCCAGGCGGCGCTTGCCCGGTTCGGTAACGGTGCGGTTGAGCGAGCGGAACAGCGACCGCTCGCCGAACAGGTCGAGGTCATAGCTGTACGGATGCGCCGGTTCGACAAACTCCCCTCCTCCGTCGAAAGCCGAATAGTCGCCGGCAAGGGCTGCCAGCTCCTGTTCGTTCACGGCAATCCGCTGCTCCAGATACTCCTTGCGGCGGAACAGGCGGGTGTGGTGCTTGATCAGCCAGAGAAAAGGTATCAGCGTGACCCCGGCAATCCTTGCCGTGACCGTCCAGCCGTCCGACCAACAATAGACAACGCCTGCCGCTCCTGCAAGGAAGAGCAACAGGCGCAGGGTGCCGGTGCGGTAAATCTCTTTCCGGACGTTGTGCAGCAGGGCGGTCGCCTCTCCGGCACGTTGCCGGTAGGTCGCGGCGCGCTGTTCGTAGCGGTCGGCAGGTTGCCGGCGGTCGGCGGTTTGTTCGCGGTCTGTCATCGGCATCATTCGTCTTTCTTGCGTATCTCCACCCGCCGTATCTTTCCGCTGATGGTCTTGGGAAGCTCGTCGACAAACTCGATGACACGCGGATATTTGTAGGGAGCGGTGACGCGCTTCACGTGGTTCTGCAACTCCTTCACCAAGGCATCGCCGGCTTGCTCTTTGTAGGCACGGGTCAGCACGACGGTTGCCTTCACCACCTGCCCGCGTATCTCGTCGGGCACGCCGGTGATGGCGCACTCCAGCACGGCGGGGTGTGTCATGAGCGCACTCTCCACCTCGAAGGGACCGATGCGGTAGCCGGAACTCTTGATGACATCATCCGACCGACCGACAAACCAGAAATAGCCGTCTTCGTCCTTCCACGCCACGTCGCCGGTGTGGTAGATGCCGTTGTGCCAAGCCTCGCGTGTGCGCTCCGGGTCGCGGTAGTACTCCCTGAACAGTCCGAGGGGCTTGCCCTTGTCGGTGCGAATCACAATCTCCCCCTGCTCGCCGGCTTCCACCGACCGACCGTCAGCATCAATGAGGTCGACATCATACTGCGGGTTGGGCAATCCCATGCTGCCCGGCTTGGGTGTCGCCCACGGCATGGTGGCAATGATCACGGTTGTTTCGGTCTGTCCGAATCCCTCCATCAGGCGGATGCCGGTCAGCTTCTTAAAGGTTTCGAAGACAGCGGGGTTGAGCGCTTCGCCGGCAATGGTGCAATACTTCAGCGCCGAGAGGTCGTACTTGGTGAGGTCTTCGTGAATGAGGAAGCGGAAGATGGTGGGAGGGGCACAGAGCGAGGTGACGCGATAGTCCTGTATCTTGCGGAGGATGTCGGCGGGAGTGAACTTCTCATGGTCGTACACAAAGATGGTGGCGCCTGCAATCCACTGCCCGTACAGCTTTCCCCATACGGCTTTGCCCCATCCGGTGTCGGCAATGGTGAGGTGCAGGCTCTCTTCGGTCAGGTTGTGCCAGACGGAGGCGGTGGTGATATGTCCCAGCGGATAGGTGAAGTCGTGTGCCACCATCTTGGGTTCGCCGGTGGTACCGCTGGTGAAGTACATCAGCGAGAGGTCGTCGTTGGTGTTGACATGTGCGGGGCGTACAAAGGGCGCCGCCCCGTCGATGCCGCGGTGAAAGTCGTGATACCCCTCGGGAACCTCGGGACCGACGCTGACCAGATGCTTCACGGTGGGCGATTGGGGCAGGGCAGCCGTAATGTGCGCGGTGATGACCGCCTCGCCGGCGCAGACAATCATCTTGATGTCGGCGGCATTGCAGCGATAGACGATGTCTTTCTTTGTCAGCAGGTGTGTGGCAGGTATGGCTGTCGCCCCCAGCTTGTGCAGGGCGACGACGGCAAACCAGAACTCGTAGCGGCGTTTCAGGATGAGCATCACCATGTCGCCGTGACCGATGCCGAGGCTTTGGAAGTAGGCGGCGGTGCGGTCGGTTTGCTCCTTTATCTCGCCGAAGGTGAAGCGGCGACATTCGTCACGGTCATTCGTCCAGAGCAGGGCGAGCTTGTCGGGTTGCTGTTCAGCCCATCGGTCTACTACGTCGTAGCCGAAGTTGAAGTTGTTCGGCACATTAATCTTCAGGTGCTTGCAAAAGTCCTCTTGCGAAGTGAAAGAGGTTTGGGAAAGGAATTGTTCTACCATTGTTGTTTAGCTGTTTACATAAAAATGCGTTGTTGTCTACATGATGATTGCCAGGAACTGCACCGTTTGGTTGTCGAGCGCCCGCATGCCGTGTGGTTGCAGGGAGTCGAAGTAGATGCTGTCTCCCTGGTTGAGTATCAGCTCCTTGTCGCCGATGCGGAGACACATTCGTCCCGAGATGACCACGTTGAACTCCTGTCCGGCATGGCTGTTGAGGTGCATGGGTGTATCGTCGGACTTGGGTTCGACGGTCACCACGAACGGGTCGGCTTTGCGGTTGCGGAAGCCTGCCGCCAGTGACTGATACTTGTAGGCGCTGGTACGTTCTACGCTGACGCCGTGTCCGGCACGGGTGAGGAAGTAGGTGCTCATCTTCGGCTCCTCGCCGAACATCAGCGTGTCGAGCGCCACGTTGTAGTGGCGTGCAATCTGTTGAAGCATACTTACAGAAATGTCGGCTGTACCCGACTCTGCCTGTTCATATTCCGCAAGGGAAATCCGGCAGTCGCGTGCCACCTCTTCGGTGGTGAGTTCGAGTACTTCGCGCAAGCCGCGCAGCCGTTCGGCGATTTGTTTGATGGGATCGTCCATGATTGGATTGAGTTTAAATGGGCTATTAATAGATGTGGTATAAATCGCCGCAAACATACGACAAAAAAACAAATATCCCTGAATCGGCTCACATATAATTGGTTGGGTCGGCTGAATCGGTTCACCTTCAATGGATAGAGCCGGACACAAGCCGCCCGCCAACGTGCCGGGCAGGATGCCGCTCACCGCGGCAGCGGCGGAACAGGAAAGGATGCAACAGCATAATAGCAAATTAACTTGATTTAATTGAAGAAATATTTCTCTATTCAACAAGAAATATCTTCCTTTGCGCAGTTTTTTGAAAGCCTCTTGGTGAGGCGGTTACATATTTAATTTAAAATAGTATGAAGATTTCACACATTGAGCATCTGGGCATCGCTGTCAAAAGCATCGAAGAGGCTCTACCGTATTACGAAAACGTATTAGGTCTAACATGCTACAACATAGAAGTTGTAGAAGATCAGAAGGTAAAGACTGCTTTCTTGAAAGTAGGAGAAACTAAAATTGAATTACTGGAGCCTACCAGCCCCGACAGCACCATCGCTAAGTTCATCGAGAATAAAGGCGTCGGTGTACATCACGTTGCTTTTGCCGTCGAAGACGGAGTAGCCAATGCGTTGGCTCAAGCCGAAGCCGCAGGCATCCGCCTGATAGACAAAGCGCCCCGTGGCGGAGCCGAGGGATTGCACATCGCCTTCCTGCACCCCAAATCCACCCAGGGAGTACTCACCGAACTGTGTGAGTGTTAATCCGATAATAATCTCACCCAACAACAATTAAATAGTATGAGCAATCAATTAGACAAAATCAAGGAACTGATTGACCGCCGCACTGCAGCCCGTATGGGTGGCGGCGAGAAAGCCATTGCCAAACAGCATGAAAAGGGCAAATACACCGCACGCGAGCGCATCGCCATGCTGCTCGACGAAGGTAGCTTCGAAGAGATGGATATGTTCGTAGAACATCGGTGCACCAACTTCGGTATGGAGAAAAAGCACTACCCGGGCGACGGCGTAGTGACCGGCTGCGGAACCATCGACGGACGATTGGTGTACATCTTCGCACAGGACTTCACCGTATCGGCAGGTTCACTCTCCGAAACCATGTCGTTGAAGATCTGTAAGATTATGGATCAAGCCATGAAGATGGGCGCACCCGTCATCGGTTTGAACGACTCGGGCGGCGCACGCATCCAAGAGGGCATCAACGCCCTGGCAGGCTATGCCGAACTCTTCCAGCGCAACATCCTCGCTTCGGGCGTGGTGCCCCAGCTGTCGGGCATCTTCGGTCCTTGCGCCGGCGGTGCGGTCTACTCGCCTGCACTGACCGACTTCACGCTGATGATCGAAGGTACGTCGTACATGTTCCTTACCGGTCCGAAGGTGGTAAAAACCGTAACCGGCGAAGATGTGACGCAGGAGAACCTGGGCGGTGCCAGTGTGCACTCCACCAAGTCGGGTGTGACACACTTCACTGCTGCTACCGAGGAAGAGGGTTTGGCGCTGTTCCGCAAGCTGCTGAGCTACATCCCGCAGAACAACCTCGAAGAGCCTCCCTATCTGGACTGCACCGACCCCGTTGACCGCCTGGAAGATTCGCTCAACGAAATCATCCCCGACAACCCCAACAAGGCTTACGACATGTACGAGGTGATCGGCGCCATTGTAGACAACGGCGAGTTCCTTGAAATACAGAAAGATTACTCCAAAAATATCATCATCGGCTTTGCCCGCTTCAACGGACAGTCGGTAGGTATCGTAGCCAACCAGCCCAAGTATCTGGCAGGCGTACTCGACAGCAATGCTTCGCGCAAGGGCGCCCGCTTCGTGCGTTTCTGCGATGCATTCAACATCCCCATCGTCTCGCTGGTCGACGTGCCGGGCTTCCTGCCGGGAACCGGACAGGAGTACAACGGCGTGATTCTGCACGGTGCCAAGCTGCTCTATGCCTACGGCGAAGCAACCGTACCCAAAGTGACGGTGACACTGCGCAAGTCGTACGGCGGCTCGCACATCGTGATGAGCTGCAAGCAGCTGCGCGGCGACATGAACTACGCATGGCCTACCGCCGAGATCGCTGTGATGGGTGGCGCCGGCGCCGTAGAGGTGCTCTACGCCCGCGAAGCCAAAGAACAAGAGAACCCCACCCAGTATCTGGCAGAGAAAGAAGCCGAATACACCAAACTCTTTGCCAATCCCTACAACGCAGCCAAGTATGGCTATATCGACGATGTGATCGAACCGCGCAACACCCGCTTCCGCATCATCCGTGCCCTGCAACAGCTGCAAACCAAGAAACTGCTCAACCCGGCAAAGAAGCACGGCAATATTCCTTTGTAATCATTAAAATCAGACACGATTATGAACATAGTAAAAACAGGAATATACGTTGCCTTGTTGCTCACGGTGGGGCTGTTCACGGCTTGCAAAGAGCAGGAATCGAACACCAAATTGGTGCTGAACGAAGTACTGATAACCAACGAGAGCAACTTCCAGGATGATTATGGTCAGCATGGCGCATGGATTGAGATCTTCAACCGTTCGTTCGGTAGTGCCGACCTGGCTGCCTGGCGCCTGCGGATGAGCAGTACACCGGGCGACACCGTTGAATACTTCATCCCCAAAGGAGACGTGCTGACCAAGGTTCCGCCCCGCCAGCATGCGCTGTTCTGGGCAGACGGAGAAAAGACGAGAGGTACGTTCCATACCAACTTCACACTGAATCCCGCCGCCAAAAACTGGATTGGTTTGTACGACTCGGGACGGAAACTGATGGACGAAATCACCATCCCCGCCGGTCTGCTGCAACCCAATCAGTCCTTCGGACGCAAGATGGACGGCGTAGGTAACGGAGCCGAAGCGTGGGAGGTGATGGACGGAAGTACCGACAAGTATGTCACCCCGAGCACCAACAACAAAACCATCGAGACCAACGCCAAGATGGAGAAGTTCGAATTGCACGACCCCGAAGGCATCGGCATGACCATCAGCGCCATGAGCGTGGTATTCATCGGATTGATACTGCTCTATATCGCCTTCAAGCTGGTGGGCAATGCCTCGGTATCGCTCAGCCGCCGCAACGCCATGCGTTCCAAGGGAACCACCGACGTACAGGAAGCCAAGAGCAACCAGCTGGGAGAAGCACCGGGCGAAGTATTTGCTGCCATCGCCATGGCAATGCACGAGTTCCAAAACGACGTACACGATGTGGAAGACACCGTGCTCACCATGACACGCGTCAAACGCACCTACTCGCCGTGGAGTTCGAAGATTTATACGCTGCGCGAACTGCCTCACAAGGAACCCGCTCATCACGAAGGACATCACGAGGTGCACACCCCGAAGAAGTAGGGTGACCGTTGCTAATAGAATGGAATTATAATCAAAGTTTACAACAATGAAAGAGTATAAATATAAAATCAACGGTAACCAGTACAACGTTTCCGTAAAAGATATCGAAGAGAATATCGCTCACGTGGAAGTGAACGGTACCCACTATCAGGTAGAGATGGAGAAGGCTCCGAAGGTGATTGTCAAACCGGTAGCCCGTCCGCTTTCGCCTACCACTCCCGTTTCCGCTCCGGTAGCCGTATCCAAGCCGGCTGCACAGTCGAGCGGCAAGTCGGGCGTGAAGTCACCGCTGCCCGGTGTCATTCTGGATGTAAAGGTTAAGGTGGGCGACGCCGTGAAGCGCGGACAAGTCATCGTTATCCTCGAAGCCATGAAGATGGAGAACAACATCAACGCCGACAAGGACGGAACGATTACCGCAGTCAACGTCGGCAAGGGCGACTCGGTTCTCGAAGGTACTGACCTCGTAATTATTGAATAAGACTATGGGAGATTTTATTAACTTCTTAGGAAACAACCTCGCGGATTTCTGGACGTACACCGGCTTTGCCAATGCGACGTACCAGCATCTCTTCATGATCTGCATAGGGTTGTTTTTCATCTACCTGGCAATCGCCAAGGAGTTTGAGCCGATGTTGCTGATTCCCATCGGATTCGGTATACTCATCGGTAATATCCCGTTCAACATGGATGCCGGACTACAAGTGGGTATCTACGAGCAAGGCTCGGTGCTCAACATCCTCTATCAGGGCGTGACGTCGGGCTGGTATCCGCCGCTTATCTTCCTGGGTATCGGCGCCATGACCGACTTCTCGGCGCTCATCTCCAACCCCAAGCTGATGCTCATCGGCGCTGCCGCGCAGTTCGGTATCTTCGGTGCCTACATCATTGCCCTCTTCTTCGGGTTCGACCCCATGCAGGCAGGCGCTATCGGTATCATCGGTGGTGCCGACGGTCCTACGGCTATTTTCCTGTCGTCGAAGCTGGCGCCCAACCTGATGGGTGCGATTGCGGTATCAGCCTACTCGTACATGGCGTTGGTACCGGTGATTCAGCCGCCCATCATGCGCTTACTCACCACCAAGAAAGAACGCCTCATCCGCATGAAGCCGCCGCGCGTCGTATCGCACACCGAGAAGGTGATGTTCCCCATCATCGGCTTGTTGCTCACCACGTTCCTCGTGCCGTCGGGTCTGCCGCTGCTGGGTATGCTCTTCTTCGGCAACCTGCTCAAAGAGAGCGGCGTGACGCGCCGACTGGCTGAGACCGCCCGCGGTCCGCTGATCGACGTCATCACCATCCTGCTGGGCGTTACGGTAGGTGCCTCTACGCAGGCATCCGAGTTCCTCACGTGGGACTCCATCAAGATATTTGCCCTGGGTGCCTTCTCGTTCATCATTGCCACCACAGCCGGTGTGCTGTTCGTAAAGATATTCAATCTTGTATTGAAGAAAGGCAACAAGATCAACCCGCTCATCGGCAATGCCGGTGTATCTGCCGTGCCCGACTCGGCACGCATCTCGCAAGTAGTAGGCTTGGAGTACGACCCCACCAACTACCTGCTGATGCACGCCATGGGCCCCAACGTGGCAGGTGTGATCGGTTCGGCAGTAGCCGCCGGTATCTTGCTGGGCTTCCTGATGTAATGACGGTAAGACCGGGGCAGGCTTCCCGCCCCGACAGATATATAATAAGAGGGTGTGTCGACACGGCACACCCTCTTATTTTTTACCATTCAATGATGGAGACCTTCCATAACGTGAGTTCGACCTAAGTCGCGGCTGAAGATGATCAACGCCACTACTGTATAGTTACTTTAATATGACTATATCACGATGTTTGATATGACCATATCACGATGTTTGATATGACCATATCACGGTGCTTGATATGACCATATCACGGTGCTTGATATGACCATATCACGATGCTTGATATGACTATATCACGGTGTTTGATATGACTATATCAAAGTCATCCGCTAAGGTGGCGGCGCACTTACACTACGGAAGAGGCAGCACAGCTACGCCATCCATTCCTTGAACTCCACCGCCCGGTTCTTGCTGATATAGATGCGTTCGGGCGCTTCGACGGCAAGGGTGACCAGCAGGCGGCTGTCGAACCAAATCACGATCTCGCGGATGCTGTCGCGGGCAACGATGAACTGCTTGTTGGCGCGAAAGAAGTGCGCAGGGTCGAGCGATTGCAGGGTTTGCTCCAAGGCACGGGTGTAGGGATAGACCGTTCCGTCGGTCAGGCAGACACTGCCCTGCTTGCCGGTGACATAGAAGTACGCCACATCGCGCAGGTTGACGGGTATCAGCTTCTCTCTCACGGGCAGCAACATGCGCTCCGCATAGCGCACGGCAGGAGCGAGCTGCGCCAGGCGGTCGAGGTATTGTACCACCTCCGTCCTCGTCCATTTGCCCAGCTTGACCAACGCACGTTTCAACTCCTCCCCCTTGATGGGCTTGAGCAGGTAATCCACGCTCTGCTGCTTGAACGCCTCGATGGCATAGCTGTCGTAGGCAGTGGTAAAGATGATGGGCGTCTCGACCTGTACATGCTGGAAGATTTCGAATGCCGACCCGTCGGACAGCTGGATGTCCATCAGTATCAGGTCGGGCGACGGGTGATTCTGCAACCAGTCCACCGTCTGCGTCACGCTCTCCGTGTTCTCTGCTACCACGATGCCCGGGTCTATCCCGGCAAGGATGTGACACAGATTCTCGTAAGCGGCAGTCTCGTCTTCAACAATCAATACTCTCATGGGGCTGAATGATTAGGGTTTCAATGGCAGGTAGACGGTAAAGCGTCCTTCGGAGGTCTCGATGCGGATTTGTCTGTCGAGCAAGAGCAGGAAGCGGTTCTCCAGGTTCCGCAGTCCGGTGCCGTTGGTGGGTGCGGGCGACAGCTTGGGATAGCACGGATTGGAGACCACCAGCTCGTCGGCGTCGTTCATGCCGACGGTAATCTCCATCTTGTGCCGGCTGTCGATGATGTTGTGCATCATGATGTTGTCGATGAGGGGCAGGAGCGACAGCACCGGCAGCTGTAGCTGGCGCTTGGCATCGGGCACATCGATATGAAAGGCGAGCTTGTGGGCAAAGCGCACCTCCATCATGTAGCGGAACGATTGCACAAAGGCGATCTCCTCGTCCAAGGGAACCAGCCCCTTGCGGTCGCTTTGCAGGATGTAGCGGAAGATGTCGGACATCTTGTTGACATACTCCAGCGTATCGCCCTCGTTGTCCTTGCGGATAAGGGCAGTCAGTCCGTTGAGCGAATTGAACAGGAAGTGCGGATTGATTTGGTTGGTCAGGGCGTCGTAGCGGCTCTGCAGATTCTCCATCTTCAACTGCTCAATCTCCTGCTGACGGGCGATGCGTTCGGAGTACAGCTGTGCGATGTAACCCACGAAGGTAGCCAGCAGACACATCACCACAAACTGAAACAGCAGGATGCTGCCAAAGCAATCGCCCCGCTTGAAGAAGAGCAGCGAGGCACCCACGTACAACGCATAAGCCGTTGCCGTCACCAGCAGGTTGCAGCCGAACCGCTTCCCGAAAGAGGAAGCCTCCATGCGGCGCAGGTTGCTCCACGCCAGCACACCGATGAGCAGCACAAAGAAGAGATACCTGAAAGCGAAGTGTTGCCAGTGTCCGGCACGTGCCGCTCCGTCGAGGAAGCTAAGCTCCCACGGCAGGCAGGCAATATTGGGGTAGATGATAACCAGCGCACTGATAAGGCTGATCACTCCCAGCTTGAGCGGGCTATACTTGTTGTCTGTTGGTTTCATGGATGTTGTTGTGACGTTTCCGTGCGCAAAGATAGTGAGTTTCGGTTCATGCGCAATAGGCTGCGGATGAGATAGCTATGTAAGTGCACGAGAATACGACGAACAACCCCAGAATGTTCAGACTATTTGGAATAGGATTACTTTTTTGTTCTCCGGATTATAAATAGCATATATGTCACTATCCGAAACAGCATACACTATTTTAGTCGTACCATTGATGCTCGTCACTATTTCATTGGGTTGAAGAGTCGTTTTAACTATATCCTCATAAGTAAAGCCGGGAATATTTCTTTTTCTGCCATAGTCTTTCTTTACTTTGACAAGTTTTAGCTGCGTAGCCTGATTGCTATTGGCAAATTGGGTTTCGATAACTATTTCTGTTGTGGGATGGCTCGCAGAAATAATTGTTTGTATTGAATCCACTCTCACACAAATAACATTTTCTTCCTCCTTTGTCATTTGAGGTTTTGTAAGCATTCTATTAACCATAAACTCTCCATCTTGCAAAAGCACATCTGTCAATGGTCGATATAGAGGATTACGCTCTTTGCGATACTCAAGTACATCAGCAAGATCTATACTTTCAGTTGATCCGTTTTCATGTTGAATCAAAAGATAATCATTGGATATGGTATCGGCATCCGAATAGTTGCGTTCAAAGATTATTCCTTTATGCAGACTCCCATTTTTAAGTTGCACAATATCTATCAAGTCAGACTGTTCAAAAAGCGTCTGATTGGGATTAATCTTGTATCGATTATCTTGCAGTACTTCATCACGATTGAAAACATGGATTACTCCATTGTCTTGATAGAGGCTGAGTGTCTTTCCCGGAACTTCTTCCACATATTGCCCTTCATATTCCATTCCCGATCGAAGTCTATATTTACGATTTATCCCCGACAACTGCAATTTGGGGCGTTGTGCTGCTTTTATCATCGCAATAGTATCCCATGACAAAGAATATGAATTGGGTATCAGCTCAAGATATTTCACCTTAACGCCACGTTCAAGTATACGCACTCGACTAATCGTTCCATTATCCGTGATAATATCACTCAATATAAGATATGCGTTATTCCCAATTCCAATCAATGCCTCATTTTCATCAGCCCAGTTTTTCCATTCTTTTGAAAGTTCTATCGTTTTAATTTGGTGATCTATTATAGACTTTACCTTATCGGTATTCTTCAATATCACCGCACTCTTCGTGGTGAATGTAAAGTTCTCACCCGGACGTTGCCGAGATATATACCCGACCATAGTTGAGCCATCCTTCAGTATTACGCTCAGATTGTCTTGAGCGTTTCCTTGCGTAAAGCAACTTATGGCAGCCACGAGCAACAAATTTTTAATTTTCATATAGATAGTATTTTATGAATCTCAGATTTAGATGGGATAACAAGCTCTTCTGACGGACTTGACCCATCAGAAGAGCAGTTATTCCACTGGTTTAGAAGTAACACTGGTATGATGCGATTTTTATCATTTTAATTGATGAAATGGCGCATTTATCAATTCGTTTTTGTAAGACAAGGGTGCTGTAAGTTCAGAGTTGAATCTGCTCAAACTGCTGAA
>JAISGR010000153.1 GCA_031262995.1 Prevotellaceae bacterium
TAGAGCTGGCGGATGGGTTCGAAGTCGCTGTTGTACTTCTCGCCGTTGTTGGAGAGTTGCGCCATGTAGATCTGCTTGGCGTCGTAGGGGGCGAGGAGAATCTTCGTTTCGGGGGTCAGCTGGTAGTTGTAATCCTTGCCTGCGGGAACCTCTTTCAGCGTGTCGGGTGTCTTGTGCCCCTCATTGACGAGTTGGAGCAGTTGCTCCTCGCTGTCGGGACCGTAATACATGATGCGGTGCTTGAAGCTGTTCAGCTCGCGGATGCGGTCTACCAGCAGTTGCGGATTCATGCCCTTCAGTTCGGCTTCGCTCAGCAGGTTCTTGGCAGGCGAATCGGCGCCGTACATGGCATAATTCACCAACCGCGAGACGTTTTGCGACTGATTGAGCTTGGCGTCCTTGCGCGATTTCAGGATGTCTTCCACGTAGTTGGTGTACGCCTCCTTGTTCACCACGGCGTTTGCCATCAGCTTCTCGAACAGCGCCATGGCGGCGGGCATGTTCTCGCTCAGTCCGGAGAGGATGACGTATGAGCGTTCGTTGCCCGGCGACACGCTGAACGAGCAAGCCAGTCGGTAGAACTCGCTCCTTATTTGTTCGGCAGTCATATCGGGCGTGCCCAGATACTCCAGATAGCCGGCGGCAGTGCTGAGGGCTTTGTCGTTGTTGTTGCCCATGTCGAAGAGATAAACCAGCTGGAAGATGGCGTTGGTGGTGTTCTGCTTGTAGAGCACGGGGACGTCGGCTTTGCCGGTGAGCTGCTTCATGTCTTTGGTAAAGTCGAGGAACACCGGCTCGATGGGAGTCACCTTGCTTGCCTGAATGGCTTTGAGGAAGGCGCTGGCGGTGTCGCGGTTCATCACGATGGGGGTGATTTCGGGCTTGGCAATCTTCTTCTCGTTGGGGTCTTTGCCCTGCCGTTTGTAGATGATGGCGTAGTTGTCATCCTTCAGGTACTTGGAGGCAAATGCCACGACGTCGGCTTTGGTCAGCTTGGACATGCGGTCGAGCGAGGTCACCTCGTCGCTCCATGTGGTGCCGTTGATAAACGATTGTACGAACCAGTCGGCACGGGCATCATTGTCTTCCATCTGTGACATCTGGCTCAGCTTGAAGTTGTTGATGTTGGCTTCCAGTATCTTCTCGTCGAAGTCACCGGTGCGCAGCTTGTCTATTTCGCCCAGCAGGAGGTCTTTCACCTGGTCGAGTGTCTGTCCCTGTTTGGGTCGTCCCTGCATCATCAGCGCGCTGTAGTCGCTCATAATCATGGGGTAGCAGTAGGCGCTCAGTGTCTTTTGCTGCTGGGTCAGGTCGAGGTCGATCAAACCAGCCTGTCCGTTGTACAGAATCTGCGAAACCACGTTCAGCGCTTCGATGTCTTTGTCGGCAGCTCCGGGGAATCGCCATGCCAGCGCCACGCTTTCGGCATCAACGCCGAGCACCTCTTTGGAGATAGGTTCGGTGATGGGTGCCTCTGCGGGGAATTGCAGTTTGGGAAGGTTGGGATTGGGTTGGAGGTCGCCGAAGTAGCGGTCGATGGTGGCAATCATCTGCTCGGGGTCGAAGTCGCCCGAAAGGCAGACAGCCATGTTGTTGGGCACGTACCACTCCTTATAATAATTCTTGATGTTAGTGATGGAGGGGTTCTTCAAGTCTTCCTGGGTACCCAGTACGGTCTGTGTGCCGTAGGGGTGGTGCGGGAAGAGTGCGGAGAGGATGGCTTCGTACATCTTGCGCGAATCGCTGGTGAGCGACATGTTCTTCTCCTCGTACACCGTTTCCAGCTCGGTGTGGAATCCGCGGATGATGTTGTTTTTGAAGCGGTCTGCCTGAATCTTCGCCCAGTTCTCGATTTCGTTGCTGGGGATGTCTTCGGTGTAGCAGGTCACGTCGAAGCTCGTGTAGGCGTTGGTGCCGTTGGCTCCGATGGCAGCCATGAGCTTGTCGTACTCGTTGGGGATTGCCAACTTGGATGCCTCGTAAGAGAGACTGTCGATGGTGCGGTAGATTGCTTTGCGCGCAATGCTGTCGGTCGTCTTGCGGTAGACCTCGAACTGCTGTTCGATTTGGTTGAGCATGGGCTTTTCGGCTTCGTAGTCCCGGGTGCCGAACTGTTCGGTGCCCTTGAACATCAGGTGTTCGAAGTAGTGCGCCAGACCGGTGGTCTCGGCAGGATCGTTCTTTCCGCCTACACGTACGGCAATGTAGGTCTGGATGCGGGGTTGCTCCTTGTTGACAGTCATGTAGACTTTCAAACCGTTGTCCAAGGTGTAAATACGTGCCTTGAGCGGGTCGTTGGGCACTGTTTCGTAACTGTACGTACCGGTACAGCTACCGATGACCGTTGCCAGCACAAAAACAAGCAACAGTGCAGAGAGATGGAAAAATTTCTTCATAACGCAGTGTGTTAATAATGATACGCGCAAAAGTATCTGTTTTTCTGCAACTTCAAAGAGTAAAAAGACAATTTTTTCTCATCTCCCGAAAAGATATGTACCTTTGTCTGCCAATCGGTCTCAGGCGCCAAGCAATCACTTCGGTTTCGACCAATATCATATATTCATGAAGACAATATGGCTTATTCTTTTGTCCCTGCTCTCCGCATCAGGCATATCGGCACAAGGCGGAGTTGCCCGTGCACGTACAGATACGTTGAAGTATCGCATCACCTTGAGCGACAAGCGTGCTACACCATATTCTATATATAGTCCGCAGGCGTTCCTGTCGGAGCGTGCCATCGAACGGCGCAACCGCCAGCACTTGCCGATAGATTCCACCGACTTGCCGGTCTGCCAGACCTACATAGACGACATCCGCCGGCAAGGTGTGCACATCGTGCTGACAGGCAAGTGGGAAAACTTTGTCACCGTGTCGTGCAACGACACAACGGCAGTGCAACGCATTCGCTCCCTGCCCTTTGTGCGTTCGGCAAAGCAGGTGTGGCGGAAGCCGGCGGACAGCAACCACCCCATACCGCGCACCCGCCGCGACACGGCGATATACTCGCCCACCTTCTACCCCGACAGCGTGTACGGACGCGCCGGCGACCAACTGCGCATGAGCCGCGGCGATTGGCTGCACAACGCCGGCTTCCGCGGCAAAGGAATGACGATTGCCGTGATTGATGCCGGTTTCCGCAACGTCAACCGCATCGAAAGCATGCACAATATCCGCATCCTGGGCACACACAACTTTGTGACACCGTCGGTCAGTGTCTTCAACGCCGACAGTCACGGCACCTCCGTGTTGTCGTGCATCGGCATGAATACACCCGGTATCATGACGGGCACTGCCCCCGATGCCGATTTCTGGTTGCTGTGCAGCGAAGACATCCAATCGGAATATCCGGTGGAACAGGACTACTGGGCTGCCGCGGTGGAGTTTGCCGACAGCGTGGGAGCGGATATGGTGAACAGTTCGTTGGGCTATTATGCCTTCGACGATTCCACTGCCAACATCACCTACCGCCAGTTAGACGGTCGCTCCACCCTGATCTCCCGACAAGCTTCGCACATGGCAAACAAGGGCATAGTGCTGGTATGCAGCGCCGGCAACACCGGTTCCGGCTCGTGGAAGAAGATTGCCCCGCCCGCCGATGCCGACCATGTGCTGACCGTAGGCGCCATCGACCGGCGGGGAATGCTTGCCCACTTCTCCTCCATCGGCAACACCGCCGACGGTCGCATCAAGCCCGATGTAGTCGCCATCGGCAGGTCAGCCGAAGTGATGGATGCCAACGGCAGCCAGCGTCATGCCGACGGCACCTCGTTTGCCGCCCCCATCTTATGTGGCATGGTTGCCTGCCTGTGGCAAGCCCTTCCCTCACTCACTGCCAAAGAGCTGATTGCCTTGGTGCGCCGGTTGGGCAATCGCGTTGATGCCCCCGACAATATTTACGGCTATGGCATACCCGACCTGTCGCAACCGCTCCGCAATCGTTTGCAACACTAATTGACTACATTTTACAACCGTTGTCATTTCGTCACATTCTATAAACTCTACTTTTGCCGCATAGTATCTGATTAAGGTTCAAGCTATCAGGGGGAACTTTAAAACGAATTATCCATTAAAAGCAAGTAAAATAAGTTGTTAACTTTAGTTTATTGAATGCATGAAGTATGTAAATCTTAGAATCTATCGAACGATTCTACCCCTACTCGTAGGGATCTTCTTGTCAGCAGGTGCTTACGCACAGCAACTCACCGTAAAAGGGCATGTCAAAGATGCCCAGGGAGTGGAAGTGATAGGCGCCAACGTCGTAGAGAAAGGCAATACGACCAACGGGACAATCACTGATTTAGACGGAAACTTTACCCTCACCGTAGCCCAGGGGGCAACAATCGAGGTATCGTTTATCGGCTACAAGACGGTTGAAGTAGCTGCCGCACCGTCGGTAGCGGTAACTATGCAGGACGATACGGAAATGCTGGAAACAGTAGTGGTTATCGGATATGGTACAGTAAAGAAGAATGACCTGACAGGATCGGTTTCGGTCATCAAAGCCGATGAAATCAACCGGGGCGCCATTACCTCTCCCGACCAGATGCTTCAGGGCAAGGTTCCGGGATTGCTGGTTACTCCGGCTTCGGGCGACCCTACGGGCGGTGCAACCATCCGCATCCGCGGCGCCGCTTCACTCTATGCCTCCAACGACCCGCTGATTGTGATTGACGGTGTGCCTGTAACCGCAGAAGGCGGCGCCGGCATGGCAAATCCGCTGGCGTCGGTCAATCCCAATGATATTGAATCGTACACCGTATTGAAAGATGCATCTGCCACCGCCATCTACGGGTCGCGTGCATCCAACGGTGTGATCATCATCACCACCAAGAAAGGCAAAAGCGGTAACATGCAGGTGAGCTACAACTCCACCTACAGCTTGAAACAGAACGCCTCGCGGGTGGATGTGATGACAGGCGACCAGTATCGCGACTACGTCACCCAAACTTATGCCGGGACATCGCGCGGCGACCAGATTCAGGCATTGATGGGTACTGCCAATACCGACTGGCAGAAACTGATTTACCGCACGGCTTTTACCACCGACCAGAACATCAGCCTTTACGGCAATGTGAAGGATGTCTTTCCTTACCGCATCAGCATGGGCTATACCTACGACCAGGCTACCCTGAAAGTGGGCGACAACCAGCGCGGCAACATCGGCATCAGCATGAGTCCGAAGTTCTTTAAGGAACACCTCACGGTCAATGTCAATGCCAAAGGTATCTATAACCGTGCCAACTATCCCAACTCGGGAACCATTGGCAGTGCGGTGTTCTTTACGCCGACCTACGGACCCTATTTCACCAATTCCGACGGCAGCATTGACAAAACCAAGACGAACGGTTACTTCAACTGGCTCTCATCCGACGGCTCCGCCAATACCATGTCGAGCATCAACCCCTATTCGCAGATGTACGAGTATCACAATGTGAACAAGACTTGGCGTTCGCTGGGTAACTTGCAGTTGGACTATAAGGTACACGGTTTTGAGGAGTTGCGATTCAACCTCAACTTAGGATATGACGTGGCACGCACCGAAGGTACCAAATATGCCGAGCTGGAGTCGATTCTCTCCAAGCGTAATGCAACTTCCGACTATTACACCAAGTATGCCAATAACAACTCGAACACCCTGTTGGAGTTCTACGGCAATTACAACAAAGACTTCGGCGTTCATCATCTCGACGTGATGGCAGGTTACTCGTGGCAGCACAACTATGTGAAGTACGAGAATATCGACTACTACAATGCCGATCGCGACAATATCTATCGTGAAGCTCCGTTGGACAGACGCGAATATTTCCTTGTATCATTCTACGGACGTCTCAACTATTCGCTCATGTCCAAGTATTTGTTCACCTTCTCGTTGCGCGACGATGCCTCTTCCCGTTTTGCCAAAGACGTACGTTGGGGTTTGTTCCCGTCGGCAGCCTTTGCCTGGAACATTGCAGAAGAGGATTTCCTGAAGAACCAAAACGTACTCTCCAGCCTGAAGCTTCGTTTGGGATGGGGTAAAACCGGTCAGCAAGACATCGGCATGGATCGTTGCTATGCTTACATGCCCAAGTACTCTCTGTCGTCGGCTTTGACAACCATGATTCCCTGGGGCAACGACTACATCTACACATTAGCCCCCAACGCCTACAATCCGAACATCAAATGGGAAACCACAGAGACCTACAATGTCGGCATCGACTTTGGGTTCCTGAACGGACGCATCAACGGTTCGGTAGACGCTTATCTGCGCAAAACGTACGATTTGCTGAACGATGCTCCCACACCGCTGGGTAACAACTTCTCGAACACCCTGATTCAAAACGTAGGCGACATGAAGAACATGGGTCTTGAGTTTAACTTAAACTTCATCCCCATTGAAAAGCCGGACATGCGCTGGACTATCAACCTGAACGGTACGCTCCAAAAGACAGAGATTACCAAGCTGAGCAACTCTCCCGACAAGAACTACCTGGGTGTGATGGTAGGCGCCAACATGGGCGGTACGGAAGGTTTCACCTCGCTCTATCGCGTAGGCTATACCCCTTACACCTATTATCTGTACCAACAGGCTTACGATGCCAACGGCAAAGCCATTGAGAATGTATTGGTAGACCGCGACGGCGACGGCGTCATTACCGCTTCCGACCGCTACGTCACCGGTAAGAGCATCAGCCCCAAGTTCTTCGGCGGCATCAGCTCGCAGTTCACCTACAAGAACTGGGACTTCGGCTTCAATGCACACGGTTCCCTCGGCGGTTATGCGTTGAACAAGGTATCTATGGAGAGTTCGACCACCTATTCCGACGACTACTCGAAAGGTTATCTGAACAACTTCTCCACCTACTGCCTGAAGACCGGCTGGACAGAAGCCATCTCCGAGAACCAGAAATATTCGGATATGTTCCTCGAGAATGCTTCGTTCTTCCGCATGGATGACATCAACGTGGGTTACACGTTCGATAAGATCGCTAACTGGAACGGTAAAATTCGCATCGCTGCTTCCGTGCAGAACGTCTTTACCATCACCAAGTACAAAGGGCTTGACCCCGAACTTACGGCGACAGACGGCGTGGACTACAACCTGATTCCCCGTCCGCGTATTTACACCATTCGCCTGAATATTAACTTCTAATTCATCGAACTAATGAAAAAGATTATATATAGCATAGCCATAGCAGCATCTTGCTTTACACTCTATTCTTGTCTTGGCGACTTGGATGCCCTGCCGTTGAATGAGACGGATAAGGTAGCCGAGCAAGCCTATAAGACAAAGGAAGATTTTGAAAAGGGATTGGCTTACATCTACGGTTCATTCTCGTTGGTGAGCCAAAACGATCCCGGTTCGGCTGACATCAATGTGTCCGATGCCGGACAGAGCGAACTGATTCGCCAATACACTTTCCTGAACGAGGCATCTGCCGACGCCCTGAAATGCTCATGGGGCGACAGTTACGTGAATGACATTCAGAACAACTCGTGGACATCCACTCCCAACTCTGCCACTACGGCTGTTTATACCCGCTGCATGATGGCAGTGACCCGTGCCAATGAGTTCTTGATTCAGAGCGGCAAGTCTTCCATCGAAGGATTGGAAGAGCTGCGTGCCGAAGCCCGTTTCCTGCGCGCCTTTGCCGATTACCTGCTGATGGACTTGTACGGCAATCCTCCTTTTGCACTCGAAGAGAATATCGGTGGTGCATTGCCCCAACAGATTGGTCGTGCCGCCTTGTTCGAATGGATAGAGGGCGAGCTGAAAGATTTGATTGCAGGCAATGGTTTGGCTGAAGCAGGCGCTGTGGCTTATCCGCGCGTTACCAAAGGTTCGGCACAAGCCCTGCTGGCACGCATGTACCTCAATGCCGAAGTTTACACCGGCACCGCCCGCTGGCAAGATGCACGCGATGCTGCCGAGGCTGTCATCAACATGAGCTATCAGCTTTGCACCAACTACGAGGAACTCTTCCTGCAAGACAATGGAGAGAACGCCAATGCGCAGAAGGAATTTATCTTCGCCATTGCTTACGACCGCGACAAGACGCAGAGCTGGGGCGGTACCACCCATTTGGTTTCGGCTTCGATGGACGACGATGCAAGCAAAGCCGTGGCTGCCGAACTGGGGTTCCCGGAAGGAACCTTGATGAATCGGGAACGTTGGAACGGCTATCACGTCCCCGACGAATATGTTTCGGCTTACTTCGATCTCTCTAATGTAGAATGGGGTGGTACCGGTATCGGTTACGACCGTGCCCACAGCGACAAACGCGCCTTCTTCTGCAACTTCGGCTGCACACCGGCTTACAGTAAATCAGAGCCTACCACCGGCTGGCGTTGCTGGAAGTTTACCAGCCGTGATTCGCAAGGCAATGTTTACTCCTCCGATAGCTATTCGCTCTATTCGTCGGCAGACTTCCCTGTCATTCGTTTGGCTGAGATGTACCTGATTTATGCCGAAGCACAGGCACGCATCGACGGCGGTACGACTGCCGACACGAAAGCCATCGGTTATATCAAGGCGTTGCGCGACCGCGCCGGCGTAGACACGCCGCTTTCGCTCAGCACCGACTTCCTGTTGCAGGAACGTGCCCGCGAACTGATGTGGGAAGGACACCGCCGTACCGACCTGATACGCTACGGTTACTTCACCTCCATGCAGTTCCCCTGGCCTTACAAAGGCGGTGTGCCCGACGGCAAGACATCGCTCGAAAGCTATCGTACCATCTACCCGATTCTGCAATCCGATATGACGGAGAACTACAATCTGGTACAGAACCCGGGTTATTAATTAAATCACACTTTTAGAAAAGACACAGATTATGAAATTAATCAAGAATATATTTCTGCTGGCTGCCGTAGCGCTGTTTGCGTCGTGCGAAACGGATGTAGACACGCCGCAGTTACCCGCTCCGGATAAGTTTGTCGCTCCCGTTATCAATGCGTGCAGCGATGTGATTGTAAATGCCGACAACTCGGCTGCCGAAAGTGTGATCTTCACTTGGAAGGCTGCCGACTTCGGGTTGCCCGTACAGATACTCTACTCGGTTTATCTGTCATCGGGCGATGTTGCTGCCCTGCTGGGTACCTCGTCGTCGACCTCTTTCAGCATTATGAAAGGCGACCTCAACGGTGTTGCCATGAACAAATTAGGCATTGAAGCCAATGCCACCGGCACAGTGACGGCTTACGTTACGGCAAGCGTTTACGGTACGACCGAATATGAACCGTTGAAGTCTGCCGACTCCAACAGCTTCGACGTAACAACGTATGCCATGCCGCTGAAGAACTTCTACGTGGTAGGATTCTTTAACGGATGGTCACCCGACACTGCTCCCGAGATATGGGAAACCGGCGGAGGTACGGGTACTTTCGAAGGGATGTATATCTTCCCCGAAGATGGAACCAATCCCGGCGGTTCGGGCTTCAAAATCATCGAACAGCGTAATTGGAGTGCCGGTAACTGGGGCTTCGATGCCTTTACCGGTAAAGGTGCCAACTTCACCAGCTCCGATGATGGAAACTTGGTGTTGCCTGCCGGCATTTATCAGATTTCGATGACCTCTTTGCCCATGACCATCAGCGCTACCGCCGTACAGCGGGTAGCAGCCATCGGTACTTTCAACGGCTGGGCAGATGACGACAGCGAGCTGACCTACAACGCAGCCACCAATGTTTGGGAATCGGTGCCCGTAACCTTCGACGCAGGCGGTGAATACCTGATTCGCCTCAACAAGAGCTGGGACTACAAGTATGGTTCGAGCGGCAAGGCGAGCATGACTATCGACGGCGGTATTGAGCTGGTAACCAAAGGCGGCGACAACATCCCCGTAGCCGAAGCAGGCACCTATATCATTACGCTACACGCCGACCGCACCCCTTACGTAGTGGAATTGATCAAGCAATAACCTTTTAATTTCAGAAAGATGATGATGAAACAATTGAAATACATCTTCACGGCAGCCATCGCATTGGTGGTTGCCGCCGGATGCCAGGAGGAGATGGAAGATACTTTCCCGACCGACCCGATAGCACCCGTGCTCGTCAATAACGGCACCATCCTGATGACACAGAACACCATGGACGAATCGGTAACATGGTCATGGAGTGCCGCCCGCTTCGTAGCCGATGCCCCTACTTACTCGCTCTACGTGCAGTATGCCGAAGAAACCCCGAAGCAGGTAGGCGCCTCTACGCAAGAGTTGTTTATCACGATGCCCAAGACCGGGCTGCGCACGCTGCTCGAGGGCTTCACCACGATTCCGGCAAACTCAACGTTCGACGTCAACTTCTACGTCACAGCCAACGACGGCGCCAATACCTACACCTCCACCAAGCAGCTGGTCAAGGTATATGCCTACGGTGATGCCGTGTCGGCAGAAGTAACCGCCGAACAAACGGAGGTCGTGCTCGACATCACCAATCCGACCGGCGAACTGACCTTGCTGTCGTGGACGGATGCCCGCCTGACGTACGGCGAACCCGTTACATACAACGTAACCATCGCCTATAATGGTGGCGAACCGAAAGAGGTTGCCTCGGGACTCACCACCAACTCGGTGACCAAAACCGTAGACGAGTGGAACGAACTGGCAGTCGCTGCCGGCGCACCCGAAACCGAAGCCGCTCCGTTGCAGTTTACGGTAACTGCTGTCTCGGAGTCTTATCCCGAGGGCGTACCGGCTGCTCCGGTCACCATCACCATGACAACTTATCTGGCCACCTATCCCGCACAACTCTACCTGCCGGGTAGTTACCAAGGCTGGACAGTCGACAATACAGCCACCTTGAAAGTGCTCTACCATAGCACACTGACGAAGGGCTTGTTCGAAGGTTTTGTCGACCTGACTACTTCCGAGGGTACCGACGTAGAATTTAAATTCAACCCCGAATTGGGCTGGAACAACGTAGATTTCGGTATTGCCGCCGATGCGGAAGTGACCACCGATGGCGACGGTAATGTGGTTGTAAAAGCTGCCGTAGGCGGTGCCAACAAAAACGTGAAAGTTCCGTCGGGCATCTATCGCATCAGCCTGAACAAGAAGCTCAACACACTGGAGATGCTCAAGGTAGAATCAATCGGCATCATCGGCGATGCGACCCCCGACGGCTGGGATGCGGAAACGCCCATGTTCTACGACGCGGCAACCAACACCTATTCGGTAACGACCACCATGGTAAGCGGCAAGGAGTACAAGTTCCGCATGAACAACAACTGGACGTTCTCCATCGGTAACGACGGCACCTTCTCCGGCGGTAACTTCACTTTCGACAAGGCAGACGGCGAATATAAGCTTGTGCTCGACGTAAACAAGCATCCGTACACGGTGAAGATACTGAGTACAGCCTATCCCGAACGATTGTACCTGCCCGGTTCG
>JAISGR010000177.1 GCA_031262995.1 Prevotellaceae bacterium
GGCGTAGAGAAGAGTGATCCGTACGAATAATCATTCTCCCGAGAGGGGATTACCTCATCGGTTTCTGCCAGCATTGAACCGTTTCCGGTGAGCAACCATTCGAAGTTTATCTCCGGATAATTTTCGCGTATGCGATTCAACATGCTCATTCCTGGCTTGTTGCGCCCGCTCGTGATGTGTGAGATGCTACTTTGTGTAGCTCCGATGCTTGTGGCAAACTTACCTGCGGGGAGTTCTGTCCACTCCATTACCTTCATGAACCGCTTGTTCGATTCATCCAATTCCTTTTTCTCTTCCATTGCCTTCGAGTGATTTAATTGATGCTAATAGTATTCATTCTCTAAGAGATTACAAAGGTAAACAAATAAATAACAAACGGAAAATTACTTTTGGAAACGACGAGAATTACAAATGTAAATTCAAGCATCACATTTGTATTTCCCGTACTGTTTAATACTTAATCCACCTTATTTTATATGCCTGTTTTTCATCTTTAATAAAACTAACTTATATATATAATAATTAGTTATTTAGGAGAGAAATAAATAATCCGTTTATGCTGTTTATTACAAGAACACCCGCAGTAATTTACCGTTGCTATATTATTAAATGATGTAATGTTGTTTATTGTACTGATTAAAAGCAGGTTATTATATTCGGCAAACTCCCCTATCCCACCCTGTTAATTTGTAATGTACTCAGAGTTGTAATATAGTAATATCTTTGTTTTGGCTCTGTAATAATTACCAATGTAATGCAAATTAGGGTGATTACATTACAAATATAATCCTGATTTTACTGATTTATATCTTCCTATTAGCCGTTACATCTTATAGCAATATTCACATTGATATTATAAAGGTATATTATGCACAAGAAGACTATTTTATAATCTTTTTTGAAAGGGTTTTATTTGATTATTTCCTATTATTATTTATCGTTTGTAAGTAAGCTCTCTTTGTTAGGAATAGTGCTTGCCAATGGTTTCGGCACAAAAAAGAATCCAAACCGTTGGAACAGAATAAAAATGGCGTACCTTTGTCCGTATCTAACAAAAAGTATACAAATAAATATCCACCTCATGAAACTACGGAATATGAAAAAAGAAGCTTCTTACCTCTTTTTTAGCTTGCAATTACGCTCGCTGCCATGCTGCTTGCTACTATCCTGTATGCTGTTTGCTTCGTGCACCCAAAACAGAGAAGCGAACTACGAACAATCCGCCCTTCGTTTCCTTTATGACTACATGCCTCTGTCGGACAGCATTGACCATGATGCACACTTCTACCTGACAAACATCCGCGCCGCCCGACAAGCAGCCAAGGAAATGCCTTGGGGCAGCACGATCCCCGAACCGATATTCCGTCACTTCGTCCTCCCCGTGCGGGTAAACAACGAGCACTTGGACAGCGCCCGCACCGTCTTCTACCATGAACTCAAAGAACGGGTACGCCACCTCTCCATGGCGGACGCTATCCTCGAAGTGAACCATTGGTGTCACGAAAAGGCAGTCTATCAACCCACCGACGCACGTACCTCCTCCCCGCTTGCCACCGTACGCACAGCCTACGGACGATGCGGCGAAGAATCGACCTTTCTTGTGGCAGCGCTCCGCTCGGTAGCCATTCCGGCACGTCAAGTCTACACGCCCCGATGGGCACATACCGACGACAACCACGCCTGGGTAGAAGCATGGGCAGACGGGCAATGGTATTTCCTCGGCGCTTGCGAACCCGAACCGGTGCTCAACCTGGGATGGTTCAACGCCCCTGCAAGCAGAGGCATGTTGATGAATGCCAAAGTCTTCGGGCATTACGACGACGACACCGAAGAGGTACTTTCCATCTCCCCCAATACCACCGAAGTCAACGTCACCGCACACTATGCGCCCATCTCCCAAGCCATCGTTTCGGTAAAAGACGAATCGGGCAATCCGGTACTCGATGCCCGGGTAGAGTTCAAACTCTATAACTATGCCGAGTTTTATACCGTTGCCTCCAAGCAGACCGACACACACGGCAACTGTTCGCTGACAGCCGGACGGGGCGACATGCTGGTGTGGGCATCCAAGAACGGACGCTTCGGATTTGTCAAGCTCTCTTTCGGCAAACAGAAGCAGGTTACGGTGGTGCTGAACAAGCAGGAAGGAGACCTGTTTGCCGAAGAGTTCGACATCGTTCCCCCACCCGAGACTGCCAATCTGCCTGTTGTAACCCCCGAACAGCGTGCGCTGAACGACCGGCGCATGGCACAGGAAGATGCTATCCGCCATGCCTACGAAGCAACCATGCTCACCCATGAGACCGCCGCCGCTTTTGTGCACACACTGGATTACAAGTGGGACACCGACCAACAACCCGGACAACTGACAGAACTGTTGGTAGCCTCGCGGGGCAACCACGCCGTGTTGGAGCAGTTTCTGAAGCAGGCCAATATGAAAAAGAATGCATGGATGCTGTTAAAATCACTCTCGGCAAAAGACCTGAGAGATGTGCGCATCGAAGTACTGAACGACCACCTGTCTGCCATGAACCGGAGCGAAGCGCCGCTCATCCCCCACATATACAGTCCGCGCATCTCGGTAGAAGAGCTGACGCCCTACCGAAGCTTCTTTGCGCAGGCAATAGATGCGGAAACGGCAAATGCTTACCGCCAAGACCCGCAAAAACTGATAGAGTGGTGCCGGCAAAACATCACCTTGGCAAATGCACGCAACACACAGCGGGTACCGGTTTCACCCGCAGGCGTATGGCGCAGCCGACTTGCCGACACTCGCTCGCGCAACATCTTCTTCGTGGCAGTGGCGCGCAGCCTCTATATCCCCGCATGGATTGACAACGTAACGGGTAAGGTGTGCTATCAACGCCCCGAAGACGAATCGGGCGCCGTGTACAATGTGGATTTTGAAAAGAACGAAGCCCAAGTGCAACCCACCGGACGGCTGATTGCCACCTATACGCCGACGGCTCTGCTCGACAATCCCAAATATGAGCATCACTTCACGCTGTCGAAAATAGAAAGAGGCAGACTGCACCTGCAAAACTACTCAGGCAGCTGGGAAAGCCTGTTGAAGAGGGGCATCCAAGTACCGACAGGCTACTACATGCTCACCACCGGCACCCGCCTGGCAAACGGCAGCGTGCTGGCACGTGTATCCTCTTTCGTTGTCGGTCATCATGCCGATACCCGTACCTCATTGGTCATGCGTCAGGATAAGAACCGGGTCGCCGTTATCGGCAGCTTCAACTCCGAGAGCCTGTTCACTCCCCTCGGCAGCAACACCCGACAGAGCCTGTTGCAAGCTTGCGGAAGAGGCTATTTCGTGGTGGGCGTGCTCGGTGTGGGACAGGAACCGACCAACCATGCCCTGCGCGACATTGCCGCCTTGCAAGCCGATTTGGAGCAATGGGGACGTAAGCTGGTGCTGCTGTTCCCCGACCGCGCACAAGCCGACAAGTTCCGGCGGGACGACTTCAAAGGGCTGCCCGACAATGTCATCTACGGCATCGACAGCGACGGCATCGGCGCACAAATCATCGACAACATGAAACTGAAACCAGAGACACTCCCCCTGTTTATCATAGCCGATACATTCAACCGCGTGGTGTTTGTGTCGCAAGGATACACCATCGGACTGGGCGAACAACTGATGAAAACGGTGAGGGGACTGTAAGGAGGCGAACACTTTCATTTTATCATTAAATACTATTCACCATGGACAATTTACTATTTTGGTTTATCCCTTTAGCATCGCTGTTGGCGCTCTTCTTCGCCTGGCATTTCTACCGCCAGATGATGAAAGAGAGCGAAGGGACAGACACCATGAAGAAAATCGCACTGTACGTCAGAGAGGGAGCGATGGCATACCTCAAGCAACAGTACAAAGTGGTGCTGATTGTCTTCGTCCTACTCGCCGTATTCTTTGCCATTTTGGCTTTCGGCTTCAATGTGCAGAACAAATGGGTGCCTTTTGCTTTCCTCACGGGAGGCTTCTTCTCCGGACTGGCAGGCTTCATCGGCATGAAAACCGCTACTTATGCCTCGGCACGTACCACCCATGCCGCACGTACGGGGCTGAACCGCGGCTTGCGAATCGCCTTCCGCTCGGGCGCCGTCATGGGCTTGACGGTGGTAGGATTGGGATTGCTCGACATCTCCGTCTGGTTCATCGTGCTGAACTACTTTGTTGACTCCGTGTCGACGGCACAGAAGATGGTTATCATTACCACCACGATGCTCACCTTTGGCATGGGCGCTTCCACACAGGCGCTCTTTGCCCGCGTGGGCGGCGGCATTTACACCAAGGCAGCCGATGTGGGCGCCGACCTGGTAGGCAAAGTCGAAGCGGGCATCCCCGAAGATGACCCCCGCAACCCTGCCACCATTGCCGACAATGTGGGCGACAACGTGGGCGACGTAGCCGGCATGGGCGCCGACTTGTACGAATCGTATTGCGGCTCCATCCTCTCCACTGCCGCGCTGGGCGCATCGGCATTCTATGCGCTGGGCGACGAGATCCAACTGAAAGCCATTCTTGCCCCCATGCTCATTGCCGCACTGGGCATCCTCCTCTCCATCCTCGGCATCTACGTGGTGCGCACCAAAGAGGGAGCGGACATGAAGCAACTGCTGGGCGCATTGGGACGCGGCACCAACACGGCTGCCATATTGATAGCCGTCGGCACTTTCGGCATACTCTACCTGCTCGGGTTAGACAATTGGCTGGGACTGTCGTTCTCCGTCATCAGCGGTCTGTTGGCAGGCGTCATCATCGGACAATCCACCGAATACTACACCTCCCACTCCTATAACCCCACCCGCCGGGTGTCGGAAGCAGGAAAGACGGGACCGGCTACCGTGATTATTTCGGGCATCGGACTGGGCATGCTCTCGACAGCCATTCCCGTCATCACGATTGCCGCCGCCGTGATTCTGGCGTATCTCTGTGCCATCGGCTTCGACGTGGAAAACATGATTACCGGCGCCAATATGACACGCGGACTTTACGGCATCGGCATCGCTGCCGTGGGTATGTTGTCTACGCTGGGCATCACACTGGCAACCGATGCTTACGGGCCTATTGCCGACAACGCCGGCGGTAATGCCGAGATGAGCGGACTGGAACCCGAAGTGCGGCACCGCACCGATGCGCTCGACGCGCTGGGCAACACCACTGCCGCTACCGGCAAGGGCTTTGCCATCGGCTCGGCGGCGCTTACGGCGCTGGCGCTGCTGGCATCGTACATCGAAGAGATAAAGATCGGCTTGGCACGCCTTGCCGAAAGCGCTGCCGACGGACTGGTGCGCGTAGGTACGGAATGGCTGAGCAAGGGACAGATTGAGACTGCCTCCATCGTGGACTTCATCGAATACTACCAGATGAACGTGATGAACCCCAAGGTGCTGGCAGGTGTCTTCGTCGGCTCCATGATGGCATTCATGTTCTGCGGACTGACCATGAACGCCGTGGGACGCGCCGCACAGAGCATGGTCGAAGAGGTACGCCGGCAGTTCCGCGAGATCAAAGGCATCCTCACCGGACAAGCCACCCCCGACTACGCCCGTTGCGTGGAAATATCCACCCGCGGTGCACAGCGCGAAATGATACTGCCGTCGATGCTCGCCATTATCGTGCCGGTGCTGATGGGTCTCATCTTCGGTGTGTCGGGCGTGATGGGACTGCTGGTAGGCGGATTGGGCAGCGGATTCGTGCTTGCCATCTTTATGGCAAATGCCGGAGGCGCCTGGGACAATGCCAAGAAATATGTGGAAGACGGTAACTTCGGAGGAAAAGGCGGAGACGTACACAAAGCCACCGTGGTAGGCGACACCGTGGGCGACCCCTTCAAAGACACCTCCGGGCCCAGCCTGAACATCCTCATCAAGCTCATGAGCATGGTCTCCATCGTCATGGCAGGACTGACCGTAGCCTGGAGCCTGTTCTAAGCTGATCACAGCATCACAATAACCATTTATTAATAACCCTTTTAAAAGAAACGTTTTGATATGAAAAAGTACATTTGCAACGTATGCTCGTACGTTTACGACCCCGAGTTAGGCGATCCCGATGCAGGCATCGCAGCCGGCACCCCGTTCGAAGACCTTCCCGAAGATTGGGTATGCCCCTTGTGCGGCGTCTCCAAAGAAGACTTTGAACCTGTGGATGAGTAATTCGAAGCAAGGCTCCAAGCCTGTAGACGAGTAAATCGAAGCGGGTGCGTCCAACCGACGTACCCGCTTCTTTTTATGCCGGTTCCGGTCATTAGACACAAACCGATTCACCCATTAGCAACCAACCGGTTCCGGTCGTCCGTCCGGCGTGCAGCTGTCCGAAATACGCTGCCTCTTTGCCCCACCCTTTTCGCCGTTCCAATATCAAAAAAAAAAAACGGTAGTATAAAACACGCTGTTAGTTGATTATTCTTGCAAGCTTGTTGTACGAAGCATACCTTTGTGCCAGCAGAATAATTATCAAGACTTATGAAAGCAAAATTTTCTTGGAATATGACGGCAATAGTTGCTGTTTTATTCGGTATGAATGCAATGTTTGTTTCCTGCGACAAAGATGAGCCGGAAGTAATCATTCAAAGCGAGGTTAAGGAAATGGGTCTTGACGACAATGTCAGGGTTCAATCTATCGCCAATAAAAGACGGCGTTTCTTACCATACTTATCGGATGACCTATAAGGTGAAGGGATATTTTGGCAGCGAGGTTCAGGAAAATGTCGATGAATTTCTGATAACTTACGCGAAATAAGTCGCGGCGGTAATTCCATTGGAATAAGAATTAAGATTATTATTTATAAATATCAACAAATTAAATGTTAAGTTATGGAAGAATTTGCATTAACAAGTTATTTTCTTGTTTTATTAACCGGAATGTGTTTATCCCTCATCGGTATACCTTTGTATAAGGGAATCAATGCTGGAGTGAAAACAGGTAGCTTTCATCTGGAAAGAGCAGAATTTGTTTCCGGGTGTGTTGGAGCAATACTGTTCTTTGTGGCTATCGCTCTATTGTATGACAAAAGAATGGATCTCTCTTTGGTTCCTACCGTTAAAGCTGGTATGGAAACCATATTTGCGCTGGGTATCTTGTTAGGAGCACTCGTTTGCTCGTTGATATTCAAATATTTTAGGAATGGCGCAACGTCTGTCCATCATGAAAATTATTAGCATTAAATCGAATAAATATGTTAGAGGAAGAAATTATTTCGGGTTTATGGATTGCTTTTATGATTGGTATGTATTTTATGCTGATCGGCATTCCGGTATTAAGGACTTTGAAAGCAGAGTCCCTGAACAAAGGCGAATACATCTCTGTTGGCGGAGGTGTTCTACTGTTTCTCGTAAGCGGTTTTATGATCATAGCAAATGGCTATGAATTAGAATACTTACGATTGCGACCGGGCAACTATTGCACCGGAGTATTGGGAATTTTTGCCGGTTCCTACGCTTGGTTCTTCTTATTTCAAGCGTGGAACAAAAAGTTGTCGCGGCGGTAATTCCATTGGAATAAGAATTAAGATAGGGCGGGCTGTCTGCCCTCTTGAGCGAATCGGATTTATCCTACCACCCCGCCCTAAAGGGCACCCCTCCTCCCGGGAGGAGGGGAGCTGTGAGTTACTTCGCATTTTGACACATCTCCTTTTTGTTGCTGAAAAAAATGTTGTTTTTTCAACGGGAAGGGTTGAACGCCGGTGGTGTCTTCCGAAGCGGTAGTCACACCTCCCACACTTTGCAGCGCTTATTGGTAACTATATACACTACATACGTGCGCATCTTGTAATTCACAAAGCGGCGGTTGATGTCCTCGGCGTAGCCTTTCACCTGCGCAATGTCCTCTTCGCGGGGGGCGGTGAGGGCTTCGACTACGGCTTTGTCTTTCGCCTTGAAGTACTTGAACTCCACCACGCGGCAGTCGTTGTGGAAAGTGGTGCCGATCAGACCGGTCATTACCAAGTCGGGGCGACCGGAGGGGTAATTGGGTTCGATGGCAAAGGAGAAGTAGCGATTGAGGTATCGGGAGCTGAGCCAGAAGAAAGCGCAACGGACGAAGTTTTCGTTGATTTTGTCGAACACCTGGGCAGGGAGTTGGCGGATGTATTCCGCGAAGAAGTTCTCTACCAAAGGTTCGAGTTGACGGTTGTCGGCAAAAACGCCATAAACCGCGGCTTGGCGGGCTACGTCGTAATGCACGTCATAAATCTCATTGTAGTAATCCATGTAGATGCTGCGCATGGTGAGGTTGGGCAAGGTCATGATGCTTTCATTCTTCAAGGTGGTCATGCCCAGATAGAAAAGAAAAACAGGATAGAAGTTGGAGTCGTTGAGTGTGCTTCTTTTGAATCGACTTTGCAGTTCATACTCGGCATAGAGCAATTTGTCATCGGCTATCAGCCGATTGAGCATCTCTTGGGCGTTCTCCATATTACTTGTCAGGCGGCGTATCCAGCCGATGTCGGTGCGCAGGTTGTTGTCGACCAGTTCCTTGGGAATGGCGCCATGATTGGCAGCAAACTTTTTGAAGAAATAGGTGAGGCTTGTCGGGTTGAATAGCGGTTGGGCTTCGGGTTGGAAGCGGTAGCCGTCGTAGTTGTCTATGAGAAGCGACCAGAGTTCTTCGAACGAACTATCTTCATTGCCATAGCTCTCTATGACGTAATGCAGGTAAGCGGCAGCTTCCTCGTGCGTAAAGCCCATCATCTCAATGAAAGAGGGTTCCAACGAGAGGAACTCGGCAATGTTGGAGCCGCTGGTGAGGTCGTCGATGGTGATGGGCAGTACACCGGTACAGAAGCAGTGGCTCACGTTGCCTTCGCCCAAGCCGGCTTTGATGTTCTTGAAAAAGGTACGGAAGAAGCTGTCTGTGCCTGTTATATCGTTATAGAGCGTATCTTTGAAAGCCGTTATCATTTGATTGGTGGCATTGTCGTATTCGTCTATCAGGATATAGAGGCGGGGTAATCCTTGACCTTCAACATGGGTCAATATCTCATTCAACATGATGGAAGGATTGCGCTCGCCGGTAAAGCTGAATTTTTTAAAGAATCGGGCATACCTTTTTTTGTCTCTTACAAAGCTTTCTAATACAGGGCAAACCTGACTATTAAAACGGACTTCCATCTCTTCCATCGTATCTCCTACCGATAGTTTAGAGAAGTCAAGCCGCAACACCATATATTGATTGCGTTCGGGCGTGGGGTTGCTGCCTATATATGTGCCGCTGAACAGTTCCTCGAAGCGATCGGCAGCATTGATGTCGTAATAGTAGGAGAGCATCGACACGTAGAGACTCTTGCCGAAGCGACGGGGGCGGAGAAAAGTGGGGGCACCATAATTTTCCAAGCGTGGAATGAACTGCGTTTTATCCACGTAGTAATAACCGCCGTCGCGTAGTTTGGCGAAGTCGGCTATGGCGTAGGGAATGGTCATTTTGGGTTGCATAAATGGGAATGTCTAATGAATGAATTGCGCAAAGTTAGAGTAAATCTGCAACTTATACAAAGTAAGGGAGATAAATAGATCGGCGAGCACTTCATGCCCATCCCGAAGTCTGCGCTTACTCCCCTCCTGCCGGCAGGAGGGGTGCCCTTTAGGGCGGGGTGGTCGGAATAAGCGTTGAACACTTCCTTAGCTTCTTTAGTTTATATTTAGTTCTTGATTCACAGTATTGTATTAACTTTGCGCCCTGTTATTGAATGAGATATGAAATATAAATATATAGCTCTTATCGGTTTTCTTTCCCTCTTTTTGTCGGGTTTCTGCGGAACGGTTACAGCCCAGATACGGGGTGTGGTTACCGACTCGCTGACCAACGAACCACTCATGTACATCACCGTCTCCTACGAGGGGACAAGCATCGGCGCCGTTACCAACGACAAGGGAGAATACGAAGTACAAAGACTCGCCGGACGGGACGAACTGATGTTTGCCTCCGTGGGTTACGTCACCAAGCGGGTGAAATTCACACCGGGCACCACGCGGCTGAATGTCAAACTGGCATCGGCAGACATACAACTCTCCGAAGTCGAGGTGAAGCCGCAACGCGAACGCTACTCGCGCAGGAACAATCCGGCGGTAGAGTTTATGCGCAAGGTGATTGCCCGCAAAAAGGGATTGAAGCTCGAGAACAACGACTACTACGAATATCACCGGTACGAAAAGATGAAGGTGTCGCTCAACGATGTCACGCCCGACAAGATGGAGAAAGGCATCTACAAGAAGTTCTCCTTCTTCAAGGATCAGGTAGAGACCTCGCCGGTGAGCGGGAAGATGATACTGCCCATCTCCATCAAAGAGACGGTGTCGCGCACCATCTACCGCAAAAGCCCCAAAAGCGAAAAGACCATCATCGAAGGCATGAACTCCAGCGGCATTGAAGACTTCTTCAGCACCGGCGACATGGTAGGCACCGTGCTACACGATGTCTTCTCCGACGTCAACATCTACAACGACGACATCCGCCTGCTTCAGCTCCGCTTCACCAGCCCCATCGGGCAGGGCGCCATCTCCTTCTATAAATACTACCTCATGGACACCGTCATGGTAGACCGGCAGGAGTGCGTACACCTGACGTTCGTGCCCGAGAACTCGCAGGACATCGGATTCACCGGACACCTCTACGTGGTGAAAGACTCTACCTATGCCGTGAAGAAGTGCACCATGAAGCTCCCCAAGAAGACCGGCGTGAACTTCGTGGAAGACCTCGACATCACACAGGAGTACAAGCAGCTGCCCGACGGTAACTGGGTACTGACCGACGACGACATGGTGGTGCAGCTGCGATTCGTCAAAGGCACGCAGGGTGTGGAGATTGAACGAACCACCAAGTACACCGACTACAAGTTCGACGAGATAGAGAAGCGACTCTTCCGCCTGAACGGGAACGTGATCAAGGAAGCCAACATGCTCAATCGGAGCGATGAGTATTGGGCAGAAGTGCGACAGGTGCCGCTCACCAAGCAAGAGAGTTCGATGGATGTGTTTATGAACCGCATTGAGCAGATACCCGGATTCAAGTACGTCATCTTCGGCGCCAAGGCGCTGATCGAGAACTTCGTAGAGACCGGCACGCGCAAGAGACCCAGCAAGTTCGACTTCGGACCTATCAACACCACCATCACCAGCAACTACCTCAACGGGCTGCGCCTCCGCCTGAGCGGTATGACAACCGGACACCTCGACCCCCACTGGAGCGCCAGCGGCTACGGCGCCTACGGCTTCAAAGACAGGAAGTGGTTCTACAACGGAGAGGTGGCATACTCGTTCAACAAACGCGAATACGTGCTGTGGGAGTTTCCCAAGCACTACATCAGCGCCTCGTACAGCTATGACGTGATGTCGCCCATCGACAAATACCTGCAAACGGACAAAGACAACGTGTTTGTGGGCATGAAATGGACAAAGGTAGACCAGATGTCGTACATCCGCGACGCCAAAATCACCTACGAGCTGGAGACCAATGCCGGATTCTCCGTGCAAGCCGTTGCCCGTCACCGCAACGACGAACCCGCGGGAGGCGTGCTTGAGTTCTGGCGCAACGACGGCAGGGAAGCAGGCGAATGGAGCTTGGACAACACCCGCGTGAAAGACATCACCACCACCGAGCTGGCAGTGACACTGCGCTATGCACCCGGCGAGACCTTCATCAACACCAAGCAACGCCGCGTGCCGGTGTCGCTCGACGCCCCCATCTTCTCCCTCTCGCACACCGCCGGACTGAAAGGCGTGCTGGGCGGCGAGTACAACTTCAACCTCACCGAAGCCAGCCTGCGCAAACGCTTCTGGTTCGGCTCGTGGGGCAGTCTGGACGTCACCCTGCGTGCCGGCGCACAGTGGAACAAGGTGCCCTTCCCGTTGCTCAATCTGCCCATGACCAACCTGTCGTACATCACCCAGTACAACGAGTCGTTCAACCTCATCAACAACATGGAGTTCCTCAACGACCGCTACGCATCGCTGGCGCTGACCTACAACATGAACGGCAAGCTCTTCAACCGCATCCCCCTGCTCAAGAAGCTCAAGTGGCGCGAGATATTCCGCATACGCGGGCTGTACGGCACCCTCACCGACAAGAATAACCCCTACAAGAGTCTCGACAGCGACCTCTTCCTCTTCCCCATGCGCAACGGCATACCCACCAGCCACGTCATGGGCAACACCCCCTACCTGGAAGCCAGCGTCGGTATCTACAACATCTTCAAGCTGCTTCACATCGAGTATGTACGCCGGCTCACCTACACCGACTACCCGGGCGTGCAGAAAGACGGCATCCGCTTCATGGTACTAATGATGTTCTAACATGACTCCCCTTGCTGAAAGGCTGCGACCTCAAACGCTGGACGAATACATCGGGCAGAAGCACCTCGTAGGAGCGGGTGCGGTGCTGCGCAAGATGATCGATGCCGGACGCATCTCCTCCTTCATCTTGTGGGGGCCTCCGGGCGTGGGCAAAACCACGCTGGCACAAATCATTGCCAACAAGCTGGAGACACCGTTCTACACGCTGAGCGCCGTGACCAGCGGGGTGAAGGATGTGCGCGAGGTGATAGAACGCGCCAAGAACAACCGCTTCTTCTCCCAAGCCAGCCCCATCCTCTTCATCGACGAAATCCACCGCTTCAGCAAGTCGCAACAGGATTCGCTCCTCGGTGCGGTGGAGCACGGCACGGTGACACTGATAGGCGCCACCACCGAGAACCCGTCGTTCGAGGTGATCCGCCCGCTGCTCTCCCGCTGTCAGCTCTACGTGCTCAAGCCGTTGGAGAAAGACGACCTGCTGGAGCTGCTCCGGCGCGCCATCGCCACCGACACCCTCCTCAAAGAGCGAACGATCGAGGTACAGGAGACCACCGCCATGCTGCGTTACAGCGGCGGCGACGCCCGCAAGCTGCTCAACATACTCGAGCTGGTAACCGATGCCGAGCCTGTCGACCCCGTCGTCATCACCGACGCCATGGTCACCGAACGCCTGCAACAGAACCCGCTGGCATACGACAAAGACGGCGAGATGCACTACGACATCATCTCCGCCTACATCAAATCCATCCGCGG
>JAISGR010000002.1 GCA_031262995.1 Prevotellaceae bacterium
GTATTACCTCTTTATGGATTATCAACAGATGGTTTTTCCACCACCCCGTCGCTTCGCGCCACCCCTCCTGCCGGCAGGAGGGGAGCCGGAGTTACTTCGCGTACGGACACACCCTCAGCCTCATGCCGCAAGTTGCGGTAGCCTCATACAGCAAACTGCGCAAGCCTAATCACGCAACGAGTGTTATTCGGATACAGTACTCACAAACAGCGGGCTTCGCCAACCGTCGGTTCAGAACGAAAAAACGGGGATTCGTTTACCAACTATGGGTTTTATTAAGGCATAAGCACTATCTTTGCCACGAAAATCTTTAATAGTGAACAATTTATGAAACCGGTAAAGAAGTTTTTTAATACGGCGGGACCTATACAGCCCGATATACATTACAATGTAGACCCGTTGACGCGCTTCAATCTCGACGAGATGCTCTCGCTGATTGAGCAACGAAAGTACTTCGTGCTCCACGCCCCGCGGCAGACGGGCAAGACCTCCTGCCTGCTGGCGCTGCGCGACTACCTGAACAGGCAGGGAGACTATTATGCCGTGTATGCCAATGTAGAAGGCGGACAAGCTTCGCGAAACAATGTAGAGCGGGTGGTGAACGGCGTGATTGACAGTATCAGCTTTGCCCTGGGTATGATTATCGGGAAAGAGATTCCTCATCGTGTCAAAAGAGAAACACTTGCCGAAAACGGTTCGATAGATACCCTGCTCTCCGGTTACCTGTCAAGCTTGAGCCAAGCGCTCGACCGCCCGTTGGTGCTCTTTATCGACGAGATAGATGCGCTCGTTGGCGATTCATTAGTCAGCGTGCTGCGCCAGATTCGCAGCGGCTACGACAAACGTCCTGCCGCCTTCCCCCAATCCATCATCCTCTGCGGCGTGCGGGATGTGCGCGACTACCGCATCGTGCTCTCCAATCAAGACATTATCACCGGCGGGTCGGCGTTCAACATCAAAGCCAAATCGCTCCGGTTGGGCAACTTCTCCAAGGATGAGATACACCGGCTTTACCTGCAACACACCGAAGCCACCGGGCAGGTGTTCGACGAAGCCTGCTTCCCCCTGGTGTGGGAAGCCACCGAAGGACAACCGTGGTTGGTCAATGCGCTGGGCTATGAGGTCACTCAGGAGATGGTCGAGAACCGCGACCGCTCCATCCGCATCACCCCCGAGATGATGTATCGGGCACAGGAGAACATCATCTACCGCCGCGACACGCACATCGACATCCTCATCGACAAGCTGCGCGAAGAGCGGGTGCGCAATGTCATCGGCCCCATCCTTGCCAACGAAGACGGAGAAACCGAACAGCTGCTCAACGAAGACGACATACAGTATGTGGTTGATATGGGACTCATCGTCCGCGACCGCCCGTTGCGCATCGCCAACGGTATCTACAAGGAGATCATCCCCCGCGAATTGACAGCAGCGCGCCAACAGACACTGCTGCAGCAAGCTGCCTGGTACATGAACCCCGACAACAGCATCAACATGGAGAAGCTGCTGCTGGACTTCCAGCAGTTCTTCCGCCAGAATGCCGACGCTTGGATAGAACGTTTCGACTACAAGGAGAGCGGTCCTCAACTGTTGTTGCAAGCCTTCCTGCAACGGGTGGTGAACGGCGGCGGTTACATCGACCGCGAGTACGGACTGGGACGCGGACGCACCGACCTGCTCATCCGCAAGCCGCTCACCGACGGGTACGGCGGACCTATTCAGTACATCGTGCTCGAGCTGAAAATCAAGCGCGACAGCGTGCCCAAGACCATCGCCCTCGGGCTGGAGCAGATTACGGAATACATGGACAAGGCTGCTCCCGATGCCGAAGGACACTTCATCCTCTTCAACCGCGACAAGAGCGCCACGTGGAGCAAGAAGATCTGGCACCGCAAGGAGCAATACGGCGGTCGGACGATTACCGTGTGGGGCATGTAATCCCTCTTCGGACACTCACCCTGCAACCTCCAGCGGCGACAGTCCGTTCTCTGCCAGTATCTTCTCTACGAACTCGCGGAAGGCACCCTGTCCGCCGTGGGCGGCGGTGACGTAATCCACCTCTTTCCGGATGTATTCGGGCGTGTTGCAGGGCGAGGCACTGAAGCCGACGGCGCGCAGCAGGTGCAGGTCGTTCAAGTCGTCGCCGATGGCTGCCACGTCGGCAAGGGTGATGCCCAGCTCGGTGCAGAGCTGTTGCGCCTGTGCCAGTTTGTCTTTCACGTTGAGGTAGCAGTGGGCTATCTGCAACTTCTCGGCGCGGCGTTGCACCACGGGTGAGTGCTCGCCCGTCATGATGGCAACGGGGATGTGCAGCCGGTGCAGGAAGATGACGCCCCAGCCGTCTTTGACACTGAAACGTTTCATCACGTCGCCGTGGGCGGTGTAGTACATGCCGCCGTCTGTCCATACGCCGTCAATGTCGGTAATCACTAATTTGGGTAACATACTGTTTATGGTTGGGGCGCCGCGTGAGCCGCGCCTGTTGTTTCACGCTTTCTCCGTTGCTTCCGCCTCGTACTTCCCCGTCTTTCCCCGCCTGCCGTCGCGATAGCCGCGCCACAGCGCCAGCCACTTTGCCCGCTTCTGCCGCTCGTACAGCAGGACGAAGACGAGGCGTTTCCACAGGTGGTACTTCAGGTGGGCGCCCAGCGGGAGGTGCTCGGGATAGAGGCGGTGGAGCAGGATGCCGTTGCGCACGTTGTAGTAGCTGCGGGCAGGCGAATATTCGTTGGGGAAGACCGTCCGTCCCAGCAGAAAGCGCTTCTTGCGCTGGTAGCCCAGGTCGTGCTGCAACACGATGTTGCGGAAGCAGAGCGTAGGGATGCCGTGTCGGGCGGCGCGCCACGAGAACTCCATGTCGATGCCCCACACAAAGAGCTTCTCCATGAACAGTCCCAGCTCGTCGAACAGCGACAAGGGATAGATGGCGCCGCTGGTCATGGTAGACGAGACGCGCTCGATGGTGTCGGTCACGGGGTAGAGGGTGGTGTGGTGGCTCAGCAGGTAGTAGTTGGTGGAGAAGATGGCGCGTTCGGTGCCGCTCTCTTCGATGGCTTGGAGGTAGCGCGGCAGGTCGTCTTTGAGGAAGTAGCTGTCCTGATCGAGGGCGAGCAGGTGGGTGTATCCGTTCTGCCGGGCATACTCCACGGTCTTGTTCAGGGCGCGTCCGATGCCGACGTTGTGGGGCGTGTTGTCCCACTCGATGAGGGTGTCGACATAGGGTTCGTAGCTCTTCTTGTTCAAGAGATAGTCGTTGCCCGGGTGGTAGAGGATGACGACGGCTGCCAGTTTCATGCGTTGGTGATTAAAGCGGGGTAGATGATTTCGTTGCGGGGAATCTCCGTGAGCGCGCGGTGTCCGATGACCCGGCTCCGTTCCGACCAGCGGAACCCGTCGCCCGGGCTGAGCAGGTGGATGTCGTCGGCGGTGATGAGGTGTCCGGCAGGGAGCCTCTTGTTGGTGGCGATGGAGCGTTCGAGCTTCACCTTGGCGGCTGCTGCGGCGGGTTCGATGTATAGCGCTTCGCGTCCCAGCCAGCGTTCGGCGAGGCGGATGTCGCGTATCATGCGGTTCACGCCGTCGGGTCCGAGCGAGCCTTGCTGGTCGGTGCCCTTCATGCGGCGGTCGATGGTGACGTGCTTCTCGATGATCTCCGCCCCCATGGCGACGGCGGCGACGGGCGCGGCAATGCCGATGGTGTGGTCGGAGAAGCCGATGCGATAGGCAGCGTAGTGCCGTTTCAGGTAGGCAATGGTGCGCAGGTTGAGGTTGTCTGGGTGTGTGGGGTATTGCGACACGCAGTGCAGGATGCTGATGTCGGTGTGGTGGCGGGTGATGGCCTCGAGCGCCTCGTCCAGCTCCTTCTTCCCAGCCATGCCGGTGGAGAGGATGAGGGGGATGCGTGTCTCTGCCATGGCTTCGAGCAGCGGCAGGTTGGTGAGGTCGCGGCTGGCAACCTTCAGCCGGTCGGGGGTGAAGCGCTTCAGCAGCGACAGGCAGCCGCGCGAGCAGAGGGTCTCCACGAAGTCCAGCCCCAGCGACTTGGCGTGGCGGTAGACCTCGAAGTGCTCTTCGTCCGTCAGCTCCAGCACGGCGCGGTGCTCGCCATACGTCCGCCCGAAGGAGTGGGGCGAATCATACGGGCGGTTCATTTGCGAGTCGGTCAGCTCTTCGGTCAGGTCGCGCTTGGTCAGCTTCACGGCATCCATGGGACGCAGCTCGATGTCGAACGCCTCCTCGTGCACGGGGCGCGACACCAAGTCGACAATCAGCTTGGCAAGGTCTACCGATCCGTTGTGGTTCTGACCGATTTCGCCGATGATGTAGGTTGAAGAAGGGTTCATTGTTGGGTGATTGCTTTTCTTCATTTTTCATTCCTCCTTATATTCTCCCTCATTCGCTCCTTGTACGCCGGATGCGCTTCTACCCATTGCAGCAGGGCATGTACGGTGCGGTCGGTCTGCTCGTACCATGCGGCATACAGCGCTTGCAGCAGTGCGAAGTCATCGGGTGTGTCGAGGGTGAAGCGCAGGTCGAGGCGTCCTTCCAGCTCGGCAGGCAGGGGGAGCAGGTGGACGGCGAACTGTTCGGGGTGGGTGTAAAGATAGATGGTGACATGTTCGATGTAGCGTTTCTCCTGTGTCAGCGCGGCAACGCGGCGCAGGGCGTCGAGGGTGGTCAGCTCGGCATACAGACCCAGGTGCGACTTGATGGTGGGGCGACCGTCGGCAAAGGCGAAAGCGGTGTAGTCGGCGGGGCAGGCATCGGCTTCGGCAAGGAGGCGGTTGAACGAACCGGCTTGCAGAAACGGGTTGTCCGAGCAGACGCGGACGATGCGGTCGAGCTGAAACGTCTCGGCGGCGCCGATGAAGCGGTCGAGCACATTCTCTTCGCTGCCGCGGTAGCAGCAGATGCCGGCTTGGGCAGCCACGTCGGCAAGCACGTCGTCCTGCTCGCGGTCGGTGGTGGCAAGGATGATGCGCTTGTCGGGGCAAGCGGCTTGGGTATTCGCTATCAGGATGTCGATGATGCGCTGCCCGTTGTAGAAGGGGAGCAGAATCTTTGCCGGCAGGCGGGTAGAGCCGGTGCGGGCTTGGATGATGATGCCGTCTTTCATGGCTGGATGGGGTTCATTCATATACCGTTCCTACGGAAGGTTTCCTGCCTGTCTTCATCCGCTTGAAAGCGTCGATGTAGGAGCCGGGGGTGACGTTGATAATCTCTTTGTGGAGCGCCTGCGAATAGGCTTCGAGCACGAAGTACGACTTGAACGCCACGTACATGTGGTACAGGATGGTGTAGAGCCGCGCGCTGTGCAGATTCTCCTGCGACACGGTCTCCGCCTTGGAGCGGTCGCGGTCGTAGAAGTGGCGTTGGTGCATCAGCACCACGTTGTCGTCGGTCACGCTGATTTCGGGCAGCCACGAATGGTCGGCGCCTGCCAGGTATATCTTCTTGAACGGCAGCCGCAAACCCACGGCAATGGCGGGAATCAGCACGTTGTGCGGACGCGGCACGCCCCATCCGCGGCGGAAGATGGCGTTGCAGAACCACTGAAAGCCCTCGATGGGCGTGGTGTTGTAGATATATATATGTATATGCGGATTGCCTGCCAGCAGGGGTTGCCACAACCGGTTCTTCAGGGCGCGGGCAGGGATGAAGAGGCTCATCTCCCACGTGGTCTTCTCTGCCAGGGTGCCGAAAAGCTGTACCCGCTTCTCCGGTACAATCCAGAAAAGCGGGTCGGCAATGAGGTAAAGCTCGGGGTGCAGCTGCTCGTACAGGGGCGAGGTGACGCAGAAGTTGACTGCCAGCAGGGTTTTGCCGCGCACAAAGTCGGCAGCTTCGGCAATGGTACTGTTGAGCGACGGGCCATTTGCCAGTATCAGCAGCTCGTCGCGGTTGCCGAACGAAGCGGGCAGCGCCGTGTGCCACCGCGACTGTAGCCCGATCTTGACGAGACTCAGCAGGCTTTGCCAGAGATTTCCCAGCAGGGTTATTGCGTGTTCTCCCATCGGGCGGCGGTTCAAAGAGCGTTCTCTTTCACCAGATACTCGGCTATCTGCACGGCGTTCAGTGCGGCGCCTTTCTTGATCTGGTCGCCCACCACCCAGAAGGTAAGACCGTTGTCACTGCTGAGGTCTTTGCGGATGCGCCCTACATATACAGGGTCTTTGCCGGCAAGGAAGAGCGGCATGGGGTATTCCTTTTGAGCGGGGTTGTCCATCAGCACCAATCCTTCGGCTTTGGCAAAGGCTTCGCGCGCGGCTTCCACGCCGACGGGGCGTTCGGTCTCGACCCAGATGCTCTCGGAGTGCGAACGCAGGGCGGGCACACGCACACAGGTGGCGCTGACCTTGACGTCGGAGTGCATAATCTTGCGCGTCTCGTGATACATCTTCATCTCCTCCTTGGTGTAGTCGTTGTCGGTGAAGACATCAATCTGCGGAATGAGGTTATACGCCAGCTGGTAGGCAAACTTCTCTACCGTGACCGGTTCGCCGGCAATGACCTGGCGATACTGCTCGTGCAGCTCGTCCATGGCGGCGGCGCCGGCGCCGCTGGCTGCCTGATAGGTTGCCACGTGCACCGTCTTGATGTGCGACAGCCGTTCGATGGCTTTGAGCGCCACTACCATCAGGATGGTGGTGCAGTTGGGATTGGCAATGATGCCGCGCGGACGTGTCAGCGCATCGGCGGGGTTGACTTCGGGAACGACCAACGGAACGTCGGTATCCATACGGAACGCACTGGAGTTGTCAATCATGACGGCGCCGTATTTGGTGATTGTCCCGGCAAACTCTTTGGAGGTACCTGCGCCTGCGGAAGTGAAAGCGATGTCTACCCCTTTAAAGTCGTCGTTGTGTTGCAAGCGTTTGACTACAATCTGTTTACCGCCAAACATATAAGCGCGTCCTTCACTGCGTTCAGACCCGAACAATACTAACTCGTCCAGCGGAAAATTTCGTTCCTCGAGCACACGCAGGAACTCCTGTCCTACGGCTCCGCTTGCTCCGACAATGGCTACTTTCATTATTACTTGTATTTTAGTTACTAAAAAT
>JAISGR010000114.1 GCA_031262995.1 Prevotellaceae bacterium
AGTCTATCTTCTCTTCGTGTTGTGCGATTTTGTTTTCGATATTACTCAATCGCCGGTTAATGCTGTAACCGTGTAGCAGATGTTGCTTTAATATTTGCGTTGCCCATTGTCGGAATTGCACTCCGCGCTTCGAGTTTACCCGATACCCTATGGAGATTATCATATCTAAATTATAAAAATCGATGGTGCGGGTTACTATTCTGTTTCCTTCCGAACGAACTGTTCGGATTTTCCGAACAGTTGAGGTGGCGCTTAATTCGTTGGAATCGTAAATGTTCTTAATGTGTTCATTAATATTTGCTTTACTCGATTGGAATAATTCAACAATCTGTGCCTGCGTCAGCCACACTGTTTCATCTTCCAGTCGCACTTCCAGCCGGACTACTTCGTCCGGTTGATACAAAACTATCTCTCCTTGGTTTTCGTTTGGTAGGTTCATACTCTTTCTCAATCTATATTATTAGGTGTTACAACGTGCGCAAAGGTAATCGTTTTGCGAAGTATTTACCTATGTCGGGAGGAAAATAAAGCAATTACTCAGAACCGAATGCGTGCACCCAGATTGAATGAGCCGAGATCGCCCGCCGCCAATTCAGCAAAGCCCACCAGCCGTGTGCCGTATTCAACACCAAGGTAAGTGAATTGCCATGCCACGCCATGATGCTCACTCTGCACTCCGTTAGTGTAACGACGCTCGTGGCGATAGCCTATGCCTGCTTCCGAATAGAGTGACAGCCGATGATGATAGAACCAATTCCAACGAAATACCGGCAGAACCGATACAAACCTTCGCTTTCGCTCTGTCGGCGAGAAACCGTTCTTATCCCAGCCGGGTTTTACCTTCTCGTCATATCCGTTGGTAGCAGCAGATATGCCCAAACTGAACTTTTTATTAAAGCGATAATGATAACTGAAGTCGACGGAGCCATAGAAAGAGGTGACTTCGTATTTGGCATAAGAGAAGGTGAGAGCCATCCCTATTCCGCCGTTTATGATGTCATAAATCATGGGCATCGGTAAGAAGCCATAGCCAATAGACACTTCGTGGTGCCGAAAGTTGTTTGGTTGTGCCGGTGGCGTTTCCTGCGAAGAGAGGCTTGACGGGAGTAGTACCGCAAGCACAAAAAGAAGGTAAGTAACAGTTTTTCTCATATTGGTAGATTTGATGTTAGAATCGGTCGTCGATTGACAGCCGCAAAGGTAGACAAAACTCGGTGAGTAATTAGCCGTTTAGTTTTGAAAAGAGTCGGCCTATCAAGGTCAGTACGCCGGAGACACTTTCTTTGTCGGGCACAGGGATGCGGAGCGTCGTTTGTCCGGTTGCTTTATCTTCTTCTACCAAGGAGTCGACCAACTTTCGCGTGGCTTCGGGCGAACTGAGTGTACGCGCCAAGCCATTCAAGAAAGAGAAGCCTTGTTGGAGAAGCTGCGACGGGTCGGGTTCTGCTGTGGCAATGTACGTTGGCTCGGCTACGGGTGCATCGGGTACGGCAGGCTCTTCCTCAAGCAACGGATTGATGGTTTCCAACATTTCGGCGGGTGTGTTGACAGTTTCCTCTTCTTTGTCGTCAGCGGGCGACACGGTATCGGGCGACACTGTGGTTCCTTTGTCTTCTGTCAGCACGCGGATACTTTCCATAATTTTTTCAAGCTTGCTGTCTTCGAGGAAGATGGTGTCTTCGCCATTGTCGAGGATGCCTTCGAAGAGCGACGATTTGAAGTTGAGTGTCGACAACATGCGCTCTTCTATCGTTTCGCGCGCCACCATATTGATGATTTGGATGTTGCGCTTCTGACCGATGCGGTAGATGCGGGCAATGCGTTGTTCGAGCACTGCGGGGTTCCACGGCAGGTCGAGGTTGATGAGGACGGAGGCTACTTGCAGGTTCAAGCCTGTGCTGCCGGCGTCGGTAGAGAGGAATACGCGGCTTTCGGGCAGTTTGCAGAAATTGTCCATCAGCTTCTTGCGTGCTGCCGAAGGGACGCTGCCGTTCAGGTTTTCGTAGCGTACGCCCATCGCGTCCAGTTCGCGGGCGATGAGGCGCGTCATGCGTTCCCACTGACTAAAGATGACGACCTTTTCGTCGCCGTTATCAAAGACGTTGCGCAAGATGTTCATTGTTTCTTCCACCTTGGTGTCGTAGCGGCTCTTTTGGTCGAGGATGTAGGTGCTGTCGCATACCATACGCATCTGGCTCAAGAAGAGTAGCAGGCGCTTGCGGTCGCTCTCGCTCAGGAAACGATGCCGCGACCATTTTTGCACCAATTGCGACACCGATGCGCTCCATCCTTCGTGCATCTCCTTCTGTTCTTTGGTCATGGGGACAAACAATACTTTGTCCATCCGCTCGGGCAGTTGCAAAGCGACATCGTGTTTGCGGCGGCGGATGAGTACGTCTTTCATCCGTTCGCCTATCGCATTCAGGTTTTGATAGCCGGTCACCTTGCCCGTGCCTCCCGTTTTGATGATTGCTTCGTTCATAAATCGATAGTAAGGGACGAGACAATATTGGTCGACAAACTGCATGATGGAGTAAAGTTCTTCCAGCTTGTTCTCCAGCGGAGTGCCCGACAGTACTACCGAGTAGTCCGACCGTATGTGGCGCGCCGCCTTCGATATCTGCGTGTTCCAGTTCTTCAGGCGTTGCACTTCGTCCATAATCAAAAAGTCTGTATGGAGTGTGTTCATCAGTTTGATGTCGTTGCAAAGGGCGTTGTAAGAGACAATCTTATAGAACGGCTCGGCACCATACAGCTCTTTACGCATAAGGTGGTTACCCTCCACTACGATGGCATCGCTATGGGTGAAGTTTTCAATCTCTTTCTTCCACTGGTACTTTAGGGAGGTGGGGCAGACAATCAGCACAGACGAAATCAGCGAATGCGCCCGCATCAGTTCGGCAGTGGCAATGGCTTGCACGGTTTTGCCGAGTCCCATTTCGTCGGCAATGATAGACTTGCCCGCACGGAAAGCGAAGCGGACACCTTCGCGTTGGTAAGGAAATAGTTTCACCTTCAATAATTTGTCAAGCTCTTCGTCCGAAGCCCAATGAGGAAGCACTTGCTCCCGATAGCGCTTGTCTCGCTGTGTCAGGACAAAGTCCAAGGCATCGGCATACCAGCGAAAAGTGTTGTTTATCTGAAGAGCTTCGCGCAGGAAATCGGGGACGATATCCATAGCCTCCGGTCGCAGCACGCCGTCGTCGGTGAAGGCGGGCTTGGCCAGTGCGCGGAACTCCTCGGCATTGTCCGTACCGATGCGTAGCCGCACTTGCCGCTCGCTGCGATAAGAGAGGTAGACAGAAGTATACGGAGGAACTTCTTTGCAGACGCGCTTGTGGTGCGCTTTTATCCAGCGCGCCACTGCTTCCAGATGTTTGCAAGTGCCCAGTTGGCTGGTTTTAAAGTCCATGCACGAACAGTAATTCCACGGATTATTCTTACCACGGTACACCACGTGATACTCGCCGTGCGAGGTTGAATTCTGCACTGTGTAGTAGCCGGGTTGTTCGCGCCGGTCGACTTCGGCAATGACAAACTGTGACTTCTCCGCAGCTTCGCGTCGCAAGGCTATCTGCCATTCTTCGAGTGTTAGTCTTTCGGGTTTGTAGGCATAAGGGACTTTGTCTATTGTGGCTTTCTTCGCCTTTTTCTTACTCGCTTTGGCTTTCGTCTTCGTCTCCATATATAAGATTATAAAATGAGGTGGGGTATAAAATTGGGCACGAAGATATGCCTTATTTTGTTATCTGCGAAGGTATTCTGTCTTTATATTATCTTTCAGTGTGGAATTTAGGAGCGTACGGCATCTATATTAGATTCACCACTAAAACTTTACCACAACCGGTTTCCCTTCATAGTACAAGCTTTGCTCTTCGATGCCATCTTTAGAAATTTTCAATAGACGGACATGCCGTTTCTTTATCATCCCGGGAAAGGTTCCCTCTCGTTCTCCAATGGTCAGCTTCCCCTTTTTATCATCCCAACTGAAACGGATATTCGAGAATTCTCCTTTCTCGTAATTATAATTGGTACCTTCATCTTCATACAGCGTATAGGCAGCATCCGCTCCTGCAAAAACCTTTATAATCCAATTCTCTTTATAGGCTTCGTGCATCGTTTGAGGGGTTCCGTCGGCCAGCGGCAGAATTGTTCCGGCTTTTACAAATACCGGAATATGTTTCTTGGATGTGGTAACCGCTCTCCACCCTTTATCAGCAACGTACTCATCGCTCCAGAAGTCGTACCAACCGCCTTTGTTTGCAGGGAGATATACATCCCATCTTTCTGCTCCCCCTGACACGACAGGCGCTACCAATAAAGAAGGGCCAAACATATATTGGTATTTTTGAGAAATGGCAATGGGGTCGTTCGCAAAGTCCATAATCAACGGACGCATCAATGTGCCATTGTTAAAACTTATATGGGCATTCTCCGAATAGATGTAAGGAGCCAGCCGATAGCGATCGGCAAGCGACTCTCGGGCAAGGGTGGTTACTTCTTCGCCATAATTCCAGAATTCGGTGTTCGTCATATATCCATGCACACGCATCAAGGGCAAAAAAACGCTGGTCTGCACCCAACGCATCAAACATTCGTGATAAGCCGAACTTGCATATTGGTTAGATGGCCGGAAGAAGCCTCCCGCGTCGTAAGTCCACCACGGCTGTCCGGAGATAGAGAAACTCAATCCGCCTACAATCTGTCGCCGCAATGTCTCCCAATCGTTGCCTACATCGCCCGACCAGGTAGCCGTAGCATAACGTTGCATACCCGAGAATGCGCTGCGGGTAAGAATCATCGAGCGTTTATTCGGTGCATCACGACGTAAACCTTCGTACACCGTTTTATTTACGAACAAAGGGTATGTGTTTCTAAACACTTCCCCGGGCATCTTTCCGCCGGCTACTTTCCGACCCTGCAAGTCATCATTCTCCGGTTCTGTCGCATCCTGCCACCACGCATCTATCCCATGGGGTAAGAGTCTGCGGCTAAAGTTCTCCCAGTAGCAGGCAGCAGCTTTGGGATTGTAGAAATCTATCCATGAGGTTCCGGGTATAAAGAAATTCTGTTCCGTCATTATTTTCCCCACTTCAGATGTCGGCTCTACTTTTGCCCATACCGAAACCATCAATCTTGTGCCCTGCTCATGTAGTTTGTTCACCATTTGCGTGGGATCGGGATAATTCTTTTCATCAAACTTCATCGCATTCCATCCGTAGCGTCCCCAGTACTGCCAGTCTTGCACAAT
>JAISGR010000150.1 GCA_031262995.1 Prevotellaceae bacterium
CCCCCCCCCTCGCCACCCCCCCGGGGGGGGCGCGGGGCCCCCCCCCCCCCCAAAATCAACTATTCCTCTCGCCGCAAGGAGCGGGCAAGCGGGCAGCGGGGAGCAATCGGTGCGACGGAAAGGCGTATTCATTCTTTTTAATTGAAATAAGCGTGCTTTTAATAGCCTGTTTCTTGTAAATAGTGCGCAAATGTGAGGAGAATATTTCTAAAAGCGATGCCGGTTTCATTAAAATAGGTTAACTAATTAGGCGGAATAAACCCGCTATATTACTTTTGAATCCGTAAAAGAATCATAATCAAAAGATTATACCCTCATTATTAATCTTATACGGGAATCAACGGATATGGAAATCAACGAAACAGCCATCGACAAAATACTCAATTACACACCTGCATACAAGCAGAAGATGCTCGACCGAATGGCAGATGTGCATCAAATCGGTCAACTCACCTTCGATGCACGCACGCAAACACTGAAGTCGGACACCCAAACCACCCCACTCACCAAGACGGAAACAAAGCTGCTGCGCCTGCTCTGCCTGCATGCCAATGAGGTGATACAGCGCCGGGTGCTGCTGCAACACGTCTGGCAGTCGAACGACCTCTCCATGCTGCGCACCCTGCACACATACATCAACAGGCTGCGCAAATACTTCCGGGCAGACCCGTCCGTCCGGATTGATGCCATCGTCGGTACAGGCTTCAGGCTGGTTGTTCCGGAGACCGATTAGCGGGGCGTTTCGGCGCCCGGTTGTTGGCGGATTCGACCGCAAAGCGCACAAATTATGTTCCCGTGATTTTGGTTCTCTAAATAATCCATATCTTTGTCGGACAAAAATAAACAACAAATTATTGTATTTAACACCAAAAGAACAGATGAAGAAGCAAATAGCCAGCCAAATTGCCATTCTGCTTACATTAAGCAGTCTATTTTACGCTTGTGGCGACAAGTCAAGCAAAGGGTTGAAGTTGACATTCGATACCGTGATGCGCAACGAGACAGCCCATCTCTTTGCCGATACCGCCCGTCCGGCTTGTAACATGGTTGTCCAACTGGAATACATCACCAAAGCCGACAACGCACAGACGCAGGACAGCCTCAACAACTACCTGCTGGACAAAGCGCTGGGCGAATCCTACCAGGCAATGCCTCCCCGCGAAGCCGTTGCGGCATACATGGCAAACTATGTGAGTGAATACAGAAAGGATTGCGAGCCGATGTACACCAAAGAGATGGAAAGTCAGGACACCGCCGACACCGCCCCCGACTCGTGGTATTCCTACTACAAAAGCATCAAGGCGGGCACGCAGTTCATCAATCCCTACCTGCTTGTCTACCGAATCGACCAGGAAGAGTACACAGGAGGCGCACACGGCATGCACAGCGGTACATTCATCAATATCGACCTGCAATCATTGCTCCCGTTGAGGTTGAACAACCTCTTTGTGGAAGAGGCAACCGAACCGCTTGTCGAGCTGCTGTGGAACCAGCTCATCACCAATCTCGGAGTGCAGTCGCGCCGGGAAGCCGAGGACATGGGATACGTGGTGAACGGCGAGTTGGAGCCTACCGAGAATTTCTACCTGGACAAGAAAGGCATCACCTTTTATTATAATGTCTACGAAATAGCGCCGTATGTGATGGGCGCCGTAGAAATCACCCTTCCCTACACTGCCATCAAGCCCTTACTGAAGCCGGCAATCCCGGAACGGTTCCACATTGAAGCGTAGAATGGAAATCATTCTGAAATATTTCCCCCACCTCACGCCACAGCAGCAGCAACAGTTTGCTGCGCTTTATCCGCTCTACTGCGAATGGAATGCCAAGATTAACGTGATCTCCCGCAAAGACATCGAGCATCTGTACCTCCACCACGTGCTGCATTCGCTGGGCATCGCACAGGTCATCCGCTTTGCACCCGGCACGCACGTCATGGACTTGGGCACAGGGGGCGGTTTCCCCGGCATCCCGCTCGCCATTCTGCAACCCGACGTACAGTTTCACCTGGTAGACAGTATCGGCAAGAAGATACGGGTGGCTACCGAAGTCGCCAACGCCATCGGGCTGAACAACGTCACGCTCAGCCACATCCGCGCCCAGGAAGAGCAGGCACGGTTCCACTTCGTGGTGAGCCGCGCCGTGATGCCGCTCGCCGATTTGCTGCGCATCATACGTAAGAACATCTCCCCCGAACAGTTCAATGCGCTGCCCAACGGCTTGCTCTGTCTGAAAGGCGGCGAACTGTCCGACGAAACACTCCCCTTTAAACACCGCACCGTTGTGTATGAGTTAAACGAACGCTTCGACGAGGCGTTTTTCCATACCAAAAAAGTAGTCTACGTAGCCGTATGAAAATTAAGAGATTTGAATTTAACATGTTCCCCGTGAACTGCTATGTTCTCTGGGACGACACCCGCGAAGCCGCCATCATCGACCCCGGTTGTTACAGCACGGAAGAGAAGCAGGCATTGAAGAGCTTCCTCCTCACCAACCAGCTGGAGCCGAAACACCTGCTCAACACCCACCTGCATCCCGACCACATCTTCGGCAATGCCTTTGTCAACCGGGAGTTCGGCTTACAACCCGAAGCGCATCAGGCGGATGAATTCTGGATCAACGAGGCTCCCAAGCAGAGCCGCGTGCTCGGCATCAAAATGCCCGAACCGCCCATACCCGTCGGGCACTACCTCCACGACGGAGACATCATCACCTTCGGCAACACCTCCCTGGAGGCGATCCATGTGCCCGGACACTCACCGGGAAGCCTGGTGTACCATGCTGCCGAGAGCCACTGCATCTTCTCCGGCGACGTGCTGTTTCAAGGAAGCATCGGAAGAGCCGACCTGGCAGGAGGCAACTTCGACGAACTCAAAGAGGGAATATGCAGCCGACTCTTTACCCTGCCCAATGAAACCGTGGTGTACGCCGGACACGGAGCGCCCACAACCATCGGCATAGAAAAGGCTGAAAACCCTTTCTTCAGAACATAAATAGCCCCTTCCCGCATCAAACAATGCGATTGATAATCACGCATCAAACAACCATCAACAACACCGCTTTACAGAAGCATTAAATCCAAGAGTAGACAATGAAAAGTGACCTTTTAGCTTGCCGTCATATCGGCATCAGTAAAAACGACGAAGCGCAGATGCTTCGCAAAATCGGGGTGGACAGCTTGGACGAGCTGATCAACCGAACACTCCCTGCCAACATCCGCCTGAAGGAACCTCCCGTACTGCCCGAAGCGCTGTCGGAGTATGAGTTTGCACAGCACATTGCCGCACTGGCTGCGAAGAACAAACTCTACACCACATACATCGGACAAGGATGGTACAACACCATCACCCCGGCTGTGATTCAACGCAACGTGTTCGAGAATCCCGTGTGGTACACCTCCTACACGCCCTATCAGGCGGAGGTGTCGCAAGGACGGCTGGAAGCCCTGATGAACTTCCAAACCGCCGTATCCGACCTTACCGCCATGCCGCTTGCCAACTGCTCACTGCTCGACGAAGCCACCGCTGCCGCCGAAGCCGTGACGATGATGTATGCCCTGCGCTCTCGCGAACAGCAGAAACAACATGCCGATACCGTCTTCGTAGACGAGCATGTCTTTCCGCAAACATTGGCAGTCATCCAAACGCGAGCCATCCCGCAAGGCATCCGGATACAGACCGGCAACTACCGCGAACTGCCGTTCTCAGACAACCTCTTTGCCTGCATACTGCAATACCCCGACGCCAACGGACAAGTGGAGGAACTCCGCGAATTTACCGAACGCGCACACGCCGCCGGATGCAAAGTAGCCGTAGCTGCCGACATCCTGAGCCTCGCCCTCCTGACCCCACCGGGCGAATGGGGCGCCGACATCGTGTTCGGAAGCACACAGCGATTGGGCACTCCTATGTTCTACGGAGGACCGTCGGCTGCCTATTTTGCCGCACGCGACGAGTATAAACGCAACATGCCCGGACGCATCATCGGATGGTCGAAAGACCGCAACGGTAAACTGTGCTACCGCATGGCGCTGCAAACCCGCGAACAGCACATTAAACGCGAGAAGGCGACTTCGAACATCTGCACCGCACAGGCGCTGTTGGCTACCATGGCGGGATTCTACGCCGTCTATCACGGACAGGAAGGCATCCGCCTCATCGCCGAACGCATACACAGCATCGCCGTGTATGTGGAAAAGGAGCTGACAGCATTGGGCTACAGACAGCTGAATACGCAATATTTCGACACAATGCGCTTCTCCATGCCCGACGGCGTGTTGACCGAACAGCTGCGTACCGTGGCACTGAGCAAGGAGGTCAACTTGTACTACTACCCCAACGGCGACGCAGGCATCAGCATCGACGAAACCACCGACCCGGCAGCAGTGAACACACTCATCTCCATCTTTGCCATCGCAGCCGGAAAGGAATGGCAACGGGTGAACGACATCCCCGAAGCGTCCATTATCAATAAGGTGTTGAAACGCCGGACTCACTACCTCACCCACGATGTGTTCTGCCGCTACCACACCGAAACGGAGATGATGCGCTACATCAAACGGCTCGACCGCAAGGACATCTCGCTGACCCATTCCATGATTGCACTCGGCTCGTGCACCATGAAGCTGAACGCTGCCGCCGAACTGTTGCCGCTCAGCCGTCCGGAATTTACTGCCATGCACCCGCTGGTGCCCGAAGAGCAGGCGGAAGGCTACCGCGAACTGATACGCAACCTCTCCGACGAACTGGCTGCCATCACCGGCATGGCAGGTGTCAGCCTGCAACCCAACTCAGGCGCGGCAGGCGAATATGCCGGCTTGCGCGTGATCCGTGCCTACCTCGAAAGCATCGGACAGGGACATCGCAACAAAGTCCTCATCCCCGCATCGGCACACGGTACCAATCCCGCGTCTGCCGTACAAGCCGGGTTTGAAACAGTGACTTGTGCCTGCGACGAACACGGCAACGTCGACATGAACGACCTGCGCGAGAAAGCCGAAGCCAACCGCGACAACCTGGCGGCGCTCATGATTACTTACCCCTCCACACACGGCATCTTCGAGACGGAGATTGTAGAAATCTGCCGCATCATACATGCCTGCGGCGCACAAGTCTACATGGACGGTGCCAACATGAATGCGCAGGTAGGTCTCACCAACCCGGGATTTATCGGCGCCGACGTATGCCACCTCAACCTGCACAAAACGTTTGCTTCGCCTCATGGCGGCGGCGGTCCCGGCGTAGGTCCCATCTGTGTTGCCAAACACCTGATACCGTTCCTGCCCGGACATGCGCTCTTCGGCAATGCCGCCAACGAGGTAGCAGCCGCCCCCTTCGGTAGCGCAGGCATCCTGCCCATCACCTACGGGTATATCCGCATGATGGGCATCGAAGGACTGACAGCCGCCACACGCATCGCCATCCTGAGCGCCAACTACCTGGCTGCCTGTCTGCAAGACACGTACGGCATTGTGTATCGCGGCGACAGCGGATTCGTGGGACACGAGATGATACTCGACTGCCGCCGACTGCACGAAGAGACCGGCATCAGCGAAAACGACATCGCCAAACGACTGATGGATTACGGGTATCACGCCCCCACCCTCTCCTTCCCCGTGCACGGTACGCTGATGATCGAACCTACCGAAAGCGAAAGCCTGGCGGAATTGGACAACTTCGTCCGCACCATGCTGGCTATCTGGGACGAGATTCAGGAGGTGAAGGACGGACGCGCCGACAAAACCGACAATGTCCTCCTCAATGCCCCGCACCCCGAATACGAGGCGGTTGCCGACGAATGGACACATGCCTACCCGCGTGAAAAGGCGGTGTACCCCATTCAAAGCGTGCGCGACAACAAGTTCTGGATCAACGTGGCACGCGTAGACAATACGCTGGGCGACCGCAAACTGCTCTCCACGTGCTACGGATGCTTTTGATTTTATTCGGATATCCACGTGATTTTCCCCTGCTATCTGCCTACTAATCACATAAGAAATGAAATTGAAATACATTTAGAAACTTCAATAAACAATACGTATGAAGCACCCTTTTAAGTCTTTAATTCTACTGGTCCTCATGATGACCATTGCCCTGCCCGTATGCGGACAAGGGCTGAAAGCGTTCAAACTGAAAAATGGTTTGACTGTCTACATTTGGGAAGACAACTCCAAATCGGATGTCTATGGAATGGTCGGCGTAAGAGCCGGTTCGGTCAACGACCCGGCACAATACACCGGATTGGCTCACTATCTGGAGCACGTACTCTTCAAGGGAACGGACAAAATCAGCACGCTGGATTGGCAGGCTGAAGCCCCTATCTATCAAAAAATCATTGATAAGTACGATGAAATGGCGGACGAAACAGACCCGGTCAAGAAAGTTGCCATCAGTAAAGAGATCAATGAACTCACCATCGAAGAGGGAAAAGTCAGCGTATCCAATGAGTTCAGCAACCTCTTGGAAAGCATCGGCGACAAGGATATCAATGCCGGTACCACGTATGACTATACGATGTATCACAGCAAAAT
>JAISGR010000154.1 GCA_031262995.1 Prevotellaceae bacterium
TGATTAATGGATGATAGATTGGTTGATATACGGGCACACGACTTCGCGGGGCGCGAAGCAGCGCGTCCCGAACATGTGAATATATCCGCAAGGATGTTAATAAATGTAATGGGGGGGGGGGGGGTAAAATCAACCTTTCCACTCGCAGAAAGGGCGCGGGAGGCAGGCCGCACCGGGCAGCCGGTGGCGGGGAAGGTGGTTATCCGAGTCATTTAGTTGATTATTCCGCGCAAAGGTGAGAAGAATAATCAGATTGACAAAGCAATAGAAAAGAAAAATGCGAAGCAGACAGTCAAGCGCGAGGCACAGGGGAGGAGTCGCAGCCGGATCCGAGTAGTACTCGTAGCAGTATCCGAGTAACACTCGTAGCAGTATCCGAGTAACACTCGTAGCAGTATCCGAGTAATACTCGTAGCCGTATCCGAGTAACACTCGTAGCAGTATCCGAGTAATACTCGTAGCAGTATCCGAGTAACACTCGCAGCGTGATTGGGCTACCACAGGTTGTAGTCGGACTATCTTCAGCTCCCCTCCTGCCGGCAGGAGGGGTGCCCGCAGGGCGGGGTGGTCGGAATAAGAAAGGTATTACCTATTTATGGATTATCAACAGATTGTTTTTCCACCACCCCGTCGCTTCGCGCCACCCCTCCTGCCGGCAGGAGGGGAGCTGAAGATAGTCCGACTTGCGGACACCCCTCTTCTACTCTATTTAGGTAGCAATGACGAATGGGCGTACAAGTTCGAAAGAACGGAGTGTTTTTACCGCACTCTTTGCTCCTCCACTGCCCGACGCCCTCGTCTCAATCTTCACCAGCCACTCTCCGTCGGTCATGTCGGGTGGCAGGATGCACTGCAAGCGTGTCGGCGTGTTGGGGTTGACTTCGTTGGCAGGGATGAAGAAGGTTTTTGCGGGGTTGGCAACGGAGGTAAAGGTGATGCCTGCCCCTTCGCCCACCAGCTTGCCGTTGCGCACGTTGAGCTTTGCCATGCGTCCGGCGCGCAGGGTGGCGGGTGCGCCGGTGTCGGGGTTGGGCGCGTCGGCGCTTGTGATGCCGGCGATGTAGGGTCCGGTCAGCGCGGGCTTGGCGTTGAGCACCAGGTGTACATCCTCCATTGCCTGCCGCGCCTGTGCGCCTTGGGTGAAGCCGAAGCGGACGCGCACCTTGCTGCGGTCGACGGGCTTGGAGAGGTCGGCTTCAGCCACCGTGCCCGTGGCTATGGGGCGGATGTTGGACAGCGGCGTGTTGACCGTGTGTCCGGTGCTGACCGCTTCGACAATCACGTCGATGGAGAGTTGGAGAAGACCGGCTATCTCCGCCGGTTCGTACTTGCCCGAGCGGGTGGACACGGCGCGGGAGATGGCGGCAATGTCGAGCGGTTCGTCCTGTATCTCGACACGCAGCATGTAGTCGTCGGGGAAGTGGGAAGTCAGCTCGTTCAGGTAGGCTTTGAGTACCAAATCCGACGTGTAGGTTTTTTCTGTCATCATTCGTTTGTTTTAATGTGAGTTGTTTCTGCTGCGAAGGGTTTCGCGCCGCAAAGATAATACAAAGGTGCAACTTCGCCGCATGGCAGGAGTTGGCAGAGAATTACGGGCAGCACGTAGAGAAAAACGGGCGAGTGGATGATTTGCCGTGCAAATCGGCTACCTTTACCCCGCAGAAAGCGCCCGCGGCGTGCACTGCGTCCCGAAGCATAGATACTACGAATTAACAACAATAGCTTGCAGATTATGAAACAACATGTCCCGGCAGCCGCTGTGCTGCTCTTCGCCTGCATCGGACAGGCTGAAGCCCAAGAATTGAAGTTACAAGCCCACAACATCGACGCCATTGTCCAAGCCATGACGCTCGAGGAGAAGGCACACCTGCTGGTAGGCGGCGCACAGTCATTAGTGCCCGGCGCTGCCGGCGCCACGCAAGGCATCCCGCGGCTGGGCATCCCGCCCACGGTGCTCTCCGACGGTCCTGCCGGGCTGCGCATCTCACCCACACGCCCCAACGACACCCACACCTACTACGCCACGGGCTTTCCCGTAGGCACGGCGCTGGCATCGACGTGGAACACCGAGCTGGTCGAAGCCGTCGGACACGCCATCGGCGAGGAGGTGCTGGAGTATGGCGCCGACGTGCTGCTGGCGCCGGGCATGAACATCCACCGCTCGCCGCTCTGCGGACGCAACTTCGAGTACTACTCCGAAGACCCGCTGGTGACCGGACGCATCGCAGCCGCCTACACCCAAGGGGTGCAAGCCAACGGCGTAGGCACCAGCCTGAAGCACTTCGCTGCCAACAGCCAGGAGACCAACCGCATGGGCGTGGACGAGGTTGTGTCGCAACGTGCCCTGCGCGAAATCTACCTCAAGGGGTTCGAGATTGTGGTCAAGCAGGCGCAGCCGTGGACCATCATGTCGTCGTACATCCGCCTGAACGGACGCTTCACACAGGAGAACCGCGAACTGCTCACCACCATCCTGCGCGACGAGTGGGGCTTCGACGGCATTGTGATGACCGACTGGACGGGACAGCGCAACACCGCCGCCCAGATAGAGGCAGGCAACGACCTGATGGAACCCGGATCGCCCGCGCAGCGCGAAGAGATCATCGCCAAGGTCAAGAGCGGCGAACTCGCCTTGGAGGAGGTCGACAGCTGCGTAAAGCGGGTGCTGGAGTACATCGTCAAGACCCCGCGCTTCAAGGGCTACGCATACGGCAACAAGCCCGACCTGCAGGCGCACGCCGCCATCACCCGCCAGTCGGCAACCGAGGGCATGGTGCTGCTCAAGAACGACGATGCCACCCTGCCGATGAAGCAGGTCAAGAAGGTGGCGCTCTTCGGCATCACTTCCTACGACTTCATTGCCGGGGGCACCGGCTCGGGCGACGTGAACAAGCCCTATACCATCGACCTGATGCAGGGTCTCACCGGAGCCGGCATCGCGCTCACCCAAAGCCTCGAAGACCTCTACCTGAAGTACAAAGCCTATCAGGAAGCCCTCAACGCCGCCGACCGGCAACCCGCAGGATGGTTCTGGGGCAAAGCCATGCTGCCCGAGATGCCCGTGTCGCGCACCAACATCGACAAACAGGCACAGGAGGCTGACATCGCCGTGCTCACGCTGGGCAGACAAGCCGGCGAGGGCGGCGACCGCAAGATTGCCGGCGACTTCAACCTGACGGACGTGGAACGGCAACTGCTGGGCGACCTGTGCGACGCCTTCCATGCCGCAGGCAAACGGGTGGTGGTGATTATCAACACCGGCGGCGTGATCGAAACCGCCTCGTGGAAGAGCCTGCCCGACGCCATCCTGCTGGCGTGGCAGCCCGGACAGGAGGGCGGCAACTCCGTGGCAGATGTGCTCACGGGCAAGGAGAACCCGTCGGGCAAGCTCACCATGACCTTCCCCGTTGCAGCCATGGATCACCCGGCGTCGACCAACTTCCCGCTCAACGGAAATACCGGCGGCGGTCGGTCGCGCGAACCGCGCAAAGACATCGACTACACGCTCCACGCCGAGGGCATCTACGTGGGCTACCGCTACTTCCAGACCAAGGGGGAAGCGGTCTCTTATCCCTTCGGCTACGGACTGAGCTACACCGAGTTTACTTACGGCAAGCCCTCCGTGAAGGCGACTGCCGACGGCTTCACGGCGAGCATCGCGGTGAAGAACAGCGGCAGCATGGCAGGCAAAGAGGTGGTGCAGCTCTACGTGTCGGCGCCTGCCGGCGGCATGGATAAGCCTGCCCGCGAGCTGAAAGCCTTCGGCAAGACCCGCCTGTTGCAGCCCGGCGAGACGCAGACGCTCACCTTCGACGTCTCTGCCTACGACCTGGCTTCGTTCGACGATGTCATGCAGCGCTGGGTGAGCGCCAAGGGCAAGTACACGCTGCAATTCGGCGCCTCCGTCGACGACATCCGCGCAACCGCCGCCTATACCCTCGCCCAAACGGGCACGTGGCAGATGCACAATGTGCTGAAGCCCAACAGGGAGCTGAGCGCGCAGAGTCCGTCCCAACTCACCTACAAAGAGAAGGAAGTGTTTCGGAACAACGACGTGGTCTTCCGCCAAATCGACGCGCACACCTGGGCAGGCAACGGTCACCTCGTGGCGAACGAATCGCTCTACCTCATTGAGGGCAACGACCGCGCCCTCCTGATCGATGCCGGTACCCGGATTGAGCACCTGGACAAGATCGTAGCCGGCATCACGAAGAAACCCGTGACGCTCATCGCCACACACGTGCACCCCGACCACACGGGCGATCCCGTCAAGTACTTCCCCGTGATGTACCTCAACCCCGCCGACACGGTCAGCATCCCCCGAATCATGCCTCAATACAAGGGCGAGCTGCGCTTCCTCAAAGACGGCGAAGTGATCGACCTCGGCGGCAGGAAGATAACCGTGCTCTTCACCCCCGGACACACCCCCGGCTCCACCATCTTCATGGACAATGCCGCCGGTTACGGCTTCAGCGGCGATGCTTTCGGCTCGACCAACCTGCTCCTCTCCATGGACTTCTCCACCCTGCTTGCCACCTGCAAGAAGACCGATGCCTACATGACCCGCCACCACATCCGCTTCCTCTACCCGGGTCACTACATGGGCACGAACGTGGAGACACACCAACGCATCAAGGACATGATCACCATCAGCCAAGAGATGCTCTCGGGCAAACGCAAAGGCAACGAGAACCCCAACGGCTCAATGGGACTGAACCGCATCGTGACGGACTTCGGGGTGCGCATCAATTACAATGAGCGGGGGGTGAAGTAATTCAAGTCGCCTCATTCCGACACGAAAGCGCCAAGCGATTTCACTCGCTTGGCGCTTTTGCTTTATGATTCCGTGATATGGGGTTGGCAGTATCAACTCAGAGAATCCGCTGACCCGTAAGTAGGGTGTAGGGTACTACACATGAGAAAGCCTCCGTCATCATTTATATCTTATTGATATATCTGATGCGGAGGCATTCTGCTAAAACGGCGACTACCTACTCTCCCACTTCTACGCAGTACCATCGGCGTGACAAGGCTTAACTTCTCTGTTCGGAATGGGAAGAGGTGG
>JAISGR010000168.1 GCA_031262995.1 Prevotellaceae bacterium
GGCGCGCGTATCTCCGCCGCCTATATTTGCCACCGTGCGGAACTGAATTCCTCCGCCAGCTGGCACTTCGTTACTCTGGTTGTCGAGCGTTTCATCGTTCGCACAACCTGTTAATACCATGGCTGCCATCACCGTAAACAGAGCGGTGGCTGCCATATAATTGTTTCTTATCATACTTTTCAATATTAAAGACTCATGTTCTGGATGTTCTTTATTGCTTTGAACATGTAATGTCGGTAATGCCATCTCATTCTTGATCTTGAACGCAACGGACAGGGTAGCCGAACGCTCTGTAGTTGTAATCTACGGGTAAGACGTCCTCATTATAGAAGCGCAAGTGCTGACCGATCGTGCTGTTGTAAGGCATAGCCGACCAGTAGAAGCCGTTCGTCTCGACGTTGAACAGACCCCCGGAGTCGTAGTAACGATAGCCTGCCACAGTGTAAAAGACATCAGAATTATAAGTTCTGCCTGCCGGACTATCTTGCCAAGTGAAAGACGAGGTGGAGAAGTCGCTCCACGTATCGATCAAGGGAAGTCGCCAACCGTCAGGACAGGGATCGTAGATGCTTTTGGCACTGGAAGTGATGGGGGTGACTTTGGGGTCATTCCACAGATAGTCTGTTCCGCTGGCGTCACTTGTCCAATTACCGCCATAGGTATAGAAAGTCGTGGGATTATTTACGGATGTGGCGATGGTTACCGGACCGCCGGCTGTCGGTATTGTACCCAAACCGGTTGTTGGGAACGGGTCTTTCCGTCCGAACTGGTAATAGAGATTATTACCCGTACTGGAAGAAGACTGACCCAAGTTACGATCCATCATCACTTTCCCATTAAGTACTCCGTCCGTTTTCCATACGGGGCTGGTGGCATCATCGGGGTCGTCGTAACTCTGCACTTTTCCGCCCGTTACGGAATAAGATTTAGAAAGTTCCCATCCGCTTCCGTCATATTCATCGGGGTCGTAATTCGTTACCCAAATGTGCCAACTCCAAACAGGGAGAGAAGTACTCACCCGATTATTGAAAACCTGTACCACAAAGTTACCCTCTGTAGTAAAGCCGGCGGAAGAGTAACGGTGAAATAATCGTTCTCTACGTAACTACCCGTATTCCTTGGAACATAAGTGGAGATAGCGTCTTGGTTAATAGTCGTAATATCCGACCATAAGATGGAAGCTGTCCATGTATCACCAACATTTAATTTGTTATCGGCGGTGCCATGACCGATAGAGGTATTCCCATCCCAATACTCATTGATGCGAGAGAGCGGAATGTTCATCGTAACAGCCTTACTTGCATTGGGATGTATCATGTAGCAATTCGAGACGGATTCCAACACCGCAGGCTCTGCCAAGGAGATGGTAAGCTGATAGTTGTAGCGAGATCCTGCCTCCCACGTTTGCGAGGTGAGGTCGTAAGAGATGCTGGCATTTTCGTCGGCATCGGTCTTGTGTAGGATGTAATCGACTTCCAGTTTGGCTTCGCTACCTTCGGTGCTCGAGAGGGTTTGTGGAATGAGCATGAGGTGTCCGTTCGACTCTGCGTTGAGCTGCCGGTAGCTGAAAGCTGCTTCGTCGCTGGAATCGAAGCTGAGCAGAGTGGCATCTGAGCCATTGGTAGCGTCGAGGGTGTAGGTGGTGATGCTCGATTTGTCGACCACCCACGGGGTGGCGTCGGCAAAGGTCAAGGTGCCCTTATTATAGATGTTGACCAGGCGGACGGCAGTGATTTCGACCGTAACAGACGGGTCAACGGATTGGTCGTCGGGGTTGAGGCGCACGGAGACATCAATTTGCGACAGGGCGTGCTGCATCTGGAACTTCACGATGCCCGATGCAGTGGAATATGTTTGGTTTAATTTCTTGTCGTACACGAGGTCTACTTGTTTGGCTACCTCGTTCGGTACGGTGTAGGTGATGGTCGGCGAACCGCTCTCCGTATCTGCCTTCGGGGTAACGACAAACGTGCCTTGGTTGTCAACATAAGGAGCGTAGGCAAAGAAAGAGACGCTTCGTGCCGGGTCAGGCCAGTATTTCACTACGCCGTCATATCGCCACGTCCCGTCGTCGGCATCTTTCCACACCATCTTGTTTAGAAAGTAATCGGGAAGCAGAGAGCCGGAAGCAGTGCCTGCCCAGCCTGTCGTTATGCTGTGCGAGTAACCGAAGACTCCCATGCGGTCGAATGTTTCGTCGGTGGTAACCGCTGCCCGCGATGTGGTCGCTGGGGAGGACGTGTCGAGAGCGAAGCGCACACAAGAGTCACCCGCCTCCGCTACTGCCGACTCGTTCTCGAGATCGGTGCAAGCAATGCAGGCAATGCAAGTAACACACGACAGAATTGCATATTGGAAAAGTTTATGACTCATCATATTAATAGATATTTTTATTGATATTGGGTTCCTTTTTAAAAAGGGTGTGTCAACAATCGAACTATTTTCATAGCTCGCATTTTGACACACCCCCATGAACAACTATTCGTTTTTTAGGTTATGGTTATTCTATCGGATGGTCAGTGCCGTTCCATGTCTCAACGCTAACGGAGAATTTAATTTCGTTCACTGCACCTGCACCCTCATTTCCACTGCCGGCTGCTCCGAACGTGAACTGCAAGTTGTAAGAGTGACCGCAAAGCAATTTGTTGGTCGGGTTGCTGGTTTCGTTATAGAAGGGAGCATCTCCTACCGACAAAGCAGATAACGGGAACCGTGCTTTTGTACCGGCGGGATAAAGAGACAGACCGGAAGCATCGTTCATGCTGTATGTAATCTCAACATAAGGATCGGTAGCATCGTCGAATGTTGCTCCATCAGCAAATAGCTGGAGCGTTTGAGGCAGTACCATCAGTCCTTCGTTGACTGTCGTTAAGCTGCTATACTCTGCGTCGTTAGCTCCTACCAATGTAAAGCCGGTGGCAGGAACAGATGCTGCATACGCAGAAGTACGAGCTGCTGGTTCAGCCCAAGAAAGGCTCTTCACTATTGTTTCTCCTCTGGTATAACCCAGCGTAAGCGTAGCCGAATTACCCAAGTTCATCAATTTGATGGCACTAATATTTACTGTCGTATTCGGAGCCACATTCTTGGCAGCAAATGTCACCTTCGAGAGTGCATGGTCGAACGTCATGAGTACATCGTTGGAAGTCTTGCCATTATTTTGCAGGTTGGAAGCTACCAGAAAGTCTTCCTGACTCAGGGTGGTACCTTCTGATGACGGATCAGTCAAAGGAACGGTGTAGACCAAGTCCATCTTACTCGTACCGGTAGTCGTATAGTTGCTCGCTGCTACCAAGTCATTGGTAATTGTGGCAGAAGCAAGGTTTCTGGAACCTGCAGGACTGAAGGCATAGAAATCGACCGCTTCGCCGTCGACCGGAAAATACTTTGTCGGCTCGTAGGTGAAGTCATCAACCGTAAGGTCAGATGAAGCCAAGTTGCGGACAACTACCACATTATCCATTAAGGTGGCACCGGTAGCAGCTCCGTTAGTGTAGTCGGAATAGACCGCACTTACCTGAAAGTCCTTGATATTCTGTGAGTCCATAATAGTGGCACGTGTGCCGTTATTAGCCACCGTGCGGAAGCTAATAGCAGAAGATTGAGACTCCACATTCTGCTGTTCAAGCGTTTCTTCGTTAGAACAAGCTGTCATTACAGCAGCCACGAGGGCTGCAAAAAAGATACTTTTTTTCATATTAAAAATTGATAAATGAATAAAATTGGGTAATTAAATAAATACTATTATATATAAATACGATCGTTGTAGAGAGCTACAAACATTTCGATCAGAAGGTGATGGTCTCCTCTTTCCAGTCGTTGACATCGGCATCGAAGCCGCCACCACTTTCACCCGTACCTTCGTTGGGCACCACAATGTCGGAGCCGTCGATGAGGATGTGATAGTCGCCGTTCTCGTCCGTCTCGATCATCTGACCGGTAACGTCCCACGTAAATTGCAGGATGCCGTCGGTGGCGGAGGGATAGAGAATCTCGATGGTGAAATTGTTCTCCGTATCCAATCGCCCGAAGGTGCTGAACGAGCCGTGGATGCTGCCTGTCTGCACCTCGACCGAGGAGGCGAAGAAGAGCGTAACGGGTGTGGAGGAGAGTTCCCGCCGCATCAGGAAATAGGAGGGGGACATGCCCGAGAGGGCACCGCGCGAGTCGGTGATGTTCTCCGCACCCGTAATGCCGCGCACCTCAAAGAAGCAGGTGTGAAGCACATTGTGCGGCACGAAGACCATCGTGTCGGGCACCTCGCTCTTTACCACGTCGAAGCGCGAAAGCCATCCCACATAAAACTGTACGTTGTCGGCTATCGACGCCACCGTACGCTCTTCGGGAAAAGCGCGGGTATAGGTGGTGCGCGACATGGTGGAGGTGTATGCCTCGATGTTGGCAGAGTCGTTCTCGTTGCGGAAATAGACCTTGGCATCGGCGTTGTAGCTGTATGCCACACTGTTGTAAGAGGCACCTACGGGTAGGTACATCGTGCCGCCGTTGACGGCAGACAAGTCGGACACCCCGTAGGAAGCGAACTCTGGCGTACGCGAGAAGAGGTTGGTGCGCATGGTGCCGCGGGGCGTGTAGCCGGCAGGGGCATCGGTCCACTCAAACACCACGGCTGTTTTTTGACGGTCGACGCCTGCATTGGCACCTCCCCACCACAAGTCTTTGTTGGTGCACGAGACTGCCAGCATGCCCAACAGCAACACGGCGGGCAGGAGTGCCCGGTATATATTTTTTTTCTGTGTCATGATTGATACTTTATTCTTCATTATTCTTCATTGTCCTTAAACTGATACATTATCATAATGCTTACCGATTATTCCAGCGCACCTATCCGATAGACGAGCGAAATCTTTGCCTTGGTGGGTCCGAAGTAGCGCAAGCGGTGGGTACTCTCCCACGGGTAGCGGTCGTTGGCAAGGTCGAAGTGGTAGCGGTAGTACTTACCGCCCAGATAGCCTACGGAAACGCCCAGTTCGAGGTTCCAGCGACGCGACAGGTGAATGGAGTAGCCGTAGCTCACACCTGCCGATACGGAGAAGTCACTCAGGTAACCCTTATCCTGCCAGAAACGGATGTCGTAGGTACCGCCCATGAGGTAGACACCGAGGTAGTGCCCATTGAGGGGCTGTTGGCGGTTGGAGCCGAACCAGCGGCGCGCCTCCAACCCGAGCGACTGTATGCGAAAGAAATATCGCTTGCTGTCGTTGGTGTTCCACCATGCCCATTGGGCTTCAGCCTCTACCGACCACCCGCCGGGCAAGGGGAACTCTAAGGCAAGGTTGGGTAACAATGCCGCGTCATACAACAAGTTTGTCTTGACGGCAAAATGGTAAGGCGTACGTTTGTCCGTCTGAATGATTACTGTGTCTGCTTGCGTGTTTACTCTTTCCTTTATAACAGTAATGGTATCGTGTCTTATTTCGATGGTGTGTATCGGGGCATTCAAGCGGTCTAATGCGTCTGTAATTCGTTCGCGAAGGGTACCTTCGTGGGGTATCATCACGGGGCGGGAGACGATATTTTTGTCTGCCAGAAACTCTTTCGCCACATCGGCGGGAAGCAGCGCGTCGGCAACGACCTGCTCCATCTCGTCGGGGCTGATCTGACGGTGCAAGCGTTGCTCAGCCAAGTGTTGCAGGTCGCACGACAAGGTGATGACCGCCCGTCGTTGATAGGGGAAGAAATGCTTCAGCATGTAGGCGTAGGGGCGTCCGCCGTCGAGCTTTCGGAGCAGCGCATCGCGCTTGTTGGCATTTTCAATGGAGAGTATGGTCAAGACCTCGTTGCGCCACGGGAAATCGGCAACGGACGACGCCCGCACACATTCTGTCAGCCCTTCCCAGTCTTCGCCCTTCCAGCGCACATCAACCACGAGATGGGAAGAGAGGGCATAGCGATTGTTCAAGAAGTCGCGCAAGGCATAAGCACGGTTGCGTGCCAAGCTCTCGTTGTGCAGCGTGGTGCCTTCGATACTGGCACCGCCTATGATCTCGGCGCGGTTGAAGCTGATCAAGGTGTCGTGCAGTGCAATGTCAAATAGCTCGTCCAAGCGTTCCATCAGACCGAAGTTGCTCGTGGTATTGGGAGTGATTGCTACGGCATCGGGATAGAAAAAGAGATAGCCGATGTTGACACGTCCGTGGCGAAGTACATCCATCGTGAGTGAATCGCGAAAGGTTTTATGAACCGTCGTTTGCTTACCGGTGCGCAAAGTTTGAGCGGTAACGCTCACAGAGAGCAACGAAACA
>JAISGR010000001.1 GCA_031262995.1 Prevotellaceae bacterium
CGTGAAACCCATTGCGACGATTCCCGAGGAGGCGCAGGATTGGGTGAGCGTTTCAACGATGCCTGCCACGCGGGCATTGTCGTACTGCGCCATCGTCATCATCATACAGCCCAACAATGAAACCGACAGAAGCACGACCATCACCATAACCAGTAGTGACGGGAGTGTTACCATAGAGTACAACATCGAACAGAAGGGCTTTGCCTCGTCTGATGAGGAGGCGCAGAAGGCGCTTGATGAACTTTATGCCTCGTTGCGTTACAACATTGGCAGCGATTTCGGTGGTGGCGGTGTCGGTATTTTTAACTACATGACGGTACTCTTTAACGAAATGGGCGACGACATGGTGGCAGCCGGTTATGATGAATCTGATTTTCCGAACGTCCAACAACTCAACGAATTTAGTTACGATGCTACGAACGACGTAATCCGTTATATGTACAATAGCTTCACTAATGTGATTTATGAGGCAAACCTCGTCCTCGAAAGGGTGACAGGTGATACGCCGGTTCAGAAACGTATATGTGCCGAAGCACGCTCACTGCGCGCTTGGGCGCAATTTATGCTCACCATCGGTTGGGGCACTCCGCCGTTGTTTGACGGCATCTCTCCTACTTTCACGAAGCCCGGAAACTACGCGGGCGGACATAACGGACTGCTCGAATGGTGCGCGCAGGAAGCCGAAGCGGCTGCGCTCGACCTCGACGAACGCCAAAGCACGGCAGACGAAGCCGGTGCAGCAAAGGTGACCAAGGGCTTCGCCCTTACTTTGGCAGGCAAGGCTCGCCTCTTCATGGGCGACTATGAGGGAGCAAAGACCCATCTCAAACAAGTGATTCAGTCGAATAAGTATGCGCTTGTACCCGGGGATCGTTGGGCAAACCTCTTCCATGTGTCGGGCGACTTGAACGAAGAGAAGATATTTGAGGTTGATTTGGTGTACGACCCGAGCCTTGAGTTTTGGGGTCATATACAGACGTCACGTTGGCAGTTTAATTACTTCTGGAACTGGCGTATCGATAAATTTGCTTCTCAACCCACATTCGACGCTTTTTATGGTTGGGGTTCTTATCCCGGCATCCGCAAAGACTTTGCAGAAGAGATGTTGGCAAATGACGGCGATTCTCCGCGTCGCAAAGCAACCTTCCTCACGCCGGAAGAGTTCCTCTACGAAATGGAATGGAACGGCGGAAAGAAGGACGATGGTACGTATCTGACGCGCGAAGAGCTTGAAGTCTCAGACGGAATAGGTATTTCCTACGGCGGCGGTCTCTACGGCATGGAAGGCTATTTCGCAAAAAAGACAATCTCTTGGCATGAAGATATGCAGGAGAGTAATTTGGGTTTTCAAAACTACACCATCTTCCGCTACGCCGAAGTGTTGCTGATGTATGCTGAGGCTTGCGCGCAGACAGGCGACTCGGACGGTCTGCAATATCTGCAAGCCATACAGCATCGCGCCGGCTCTGCCCACGTTTCTCAGACGCTCACCTTGGACGATGTGAAGCGGGAAAAGAAGTACGAGATGTGGATAGAGGGAGTGCGTTGGTTCGACATGGTGCGTTGGGGCGACACCGACGGTGTGGTCAACAACGGCAAAAGCAAACCTACCACTTACGATGCGTTCTTTACAAAGGGAGAGGCTAAGCACCGCATCTACGTGGAGTATCACGATCCCAATCGGGAAAATCCAAATCCTTCGGGCTTTGTGAAGGGCAAGCATGAATACCTCCCGTTCCCCGAAAGCGTGATGATGACCAATCCCAATCTGGTGCAGAACCCGAGCGGTAGGTAAGCGAAGGCTTCGACCGGACAATGATAAGAAGGTGTGTCAAGACTTCCTTCTTTCTTAGTGCAAAGCCCGAGCTAAGGAAAGTTCGGGCTTTGATATGACTATATCACGGTGCTTGATATGGCTATATCACGGTGATTGATATGACTATATCACGATGCTTGATATGGCTATATCACGATGTTTGATATGGCTATATCAAAGTCGTTTGCTAAGGTGGCGGCGCACTTACGCTACGGAAGGGGTACATGGTCGGCATTACCCTTTCTTACATCGAACTCACGTTCAATAACACATTATTACTATGTAACCCTTTATAATCTAAAAAACTTTAGTACTTTTGCCGCAAATTGTAATAATAGTACTACGAAATGAGTATCATAGAGTTAAGTGAACAGGAAATCATTCGACGCAACAGCATGAATGAACTACGGGCAATGGGCATAGAACCTTATCCCGCAGCAGCGTATGAAACCGATGATTTCTCCACCGATATAAAAGCTTCTTTCCGCGATGACGAAGAACCACGCCGACAAGTCTCTGTTGCCGGGCGTATGATGACCAGGCGGGTCATGGGAAAGGCATCGTTTGCAGAACTGCAAGATTCGAAAGGACGTATCCAGATATATATCACCCGCGACGACATCTGTCCGGGAGAAAACAAAGATCTCTACAATATCGTATTCAAGCGACTACTCGACCTGGGTGATTTTATCGGCATAAAAGGTTATGTATTCCGCACCCAAACCGGAGAAATCAGCATACATGCACAACAACTCACCGTGCTCTCCAAATCAATCAAGCCACTTCCCATTGTAAAATACAAAGACGGCGTAGCCTATGACTCCTTCGAAGACCCCGAGCTGAGGTACCGCCAACGATATGTTGACCTCGTGGTCAACGACGGCATCAAAGCCATCTTCGAAAAACGGGCTGCCATTGTAAAAACCATTCGTAACATCCTCGACGAAGCCGGATATACCGAAGTCGAAACGCCCATCCTGCAATCCATACCCGGAGGTGCCAGTGCACGCCCCTTCATCACGCATCACAACGCATTAGATGTTGATTTGTACCTGCGCATCGCTACCGAACTCTACCTGAAACGGCTCATCGTAGGCGGATTCGAAGGTGTGTACGAAATAGGGAAGAACTTCCGCAATGAAGGTATGGACAAAAGTCATAATCCGGAATTTACCTGTTTGGAACTCTATGTGCAATACAAGGACTACAACTGGATGATGGGGTTCACCGAACAACTGCTGGAACGTGTTTGTCTGGCAGCCAACGGATGCACGGAAAGCGTAGTTGACGGACAAACCATCAGTTTCAAAGCCCCCTACCGCCGATTGCCCATCCTTGAAGCCATCCAAGAAAAAACCGGATACGACCTGAACGGCAAGAGTGAAGCCGAAATCCGACAGATATGCCGCGAGCTGAATATGGAAGAGGTTGACGAGACCATGGGAAAAGGAAAGTTAATCGACGAAATATTCGGCGCATTCTGCGAGAAATCCTTTATACAGCCCACTTTCATCACCGATTATCCCGTAGAGATGTCGCCACTCACCAAGATGCACCGCTCCAAGCCGGGACTGACCGAACGGTTCGAGCTGATGGTCAATGGAAAAGAGCTGGCTAACGCCTACTCCGAACTCAACGACCCTATCGATCAGGAAGAACGATTCAAAGAACAAATGCGCCTTGCCGACAAGGGCGACGACGAAGCAATGATTATCGATCAAGACTTCCTGCGCGCCTTGCAATACGGCATGCCTCCCACATCGGGCATCGGTATCGGTATCGACCGGTTGGTTATGCTAATGACCGGACAAACCACCATCCAGGAAGTACTCTTCTTTCCACAAATGAGACCCGAAAAGCCTGCCAAGACAGAGGAGGAATGAAACTACCCGGGAAAATAGCCATCATTGGCGGAGGAAGTTGGGCTACAGCCATTGCCAAAATGGTATTGGCACAGGCAGAAAGCATCAATTGGTACATGCGCCGTGACGATCGCATTCTCGATTTTAAAAGACTACGCCACAACCCCGCCTATCTGACCGGCGTGAAATTTGATGTGAAACGCATCAACTTCAGCTCTAACATCAACGATACTGTCAGGGATTCGGATACATTGATATTCGTTACGCCCTCGCCTTATCTGAAGTCACACCTGAAAAGACTGAAAGTCAAAATCAAGGATAAATTCATCATTACGGCGATCAAAGGTATTGTACCCGATGACAACCTCATCGTATCAGAATACTTCACCAAAGAGTACAATGTACCATCCGAGAATATAGCCGTGCTGGCAGGACCTTGCCACGCCGAAGAGGTGGCGCTCGAACGGCTCTCCTACCTCACCATAGCCTGTCCGATAACGGAAAAGGCATCCGTCATCGCGCAACACCTTGCCAGTTCGTACATCAAAACATCCGTCAGTAATGACGTGGCAGGCATCGAATACAGTTCCGTACTTAAAAACGTGTACGCCATTGCCGCAGGAATATGCAGCGGGCTGAAGTACGGCGACAACTTTCAAGCCGTACTGATGTCGAATGCCGTACAGGAGATGGATAACTTTCTGCAAACCGCACACCCGCTGTTGCGGAACATCAACGACTCGGTTTATTTGGGCGACTTGCTCGTTACAGGCTACTCCAACTTCAGCCGGAACCGAACGTTCGGTACCATGATAGGAAAAGGATACTCCGTGAAAAGTGCACAGATTGAGATGGAAATGATTGCCGAGGGTTACTACGGCACCAAATGCATCAAAGAGATAAACAAGCATTATCACGTCAACATGCCCATCATGGATGCCGTTTACAACATCCTGTATGAACGTATCTCTCCCATGATAGAAATAAAACTCCTGACGGACTCTCTCAGATAGAAAAGAAAAAATGAAGTGCGTAAGAACTTGTTAACAGCCATAGTTGTTAACTCGTAGTCTTATTTACTATAGAAATTTAAAAACTTTACAAAGATGATTGGATTGAATATCGAAAAGACATTCGATTTTGTATCGAAAGCTTCTGTTTTAGCGTATGACGCGCAAACACAGATTGCACGTGAAGCATTGGAAGAAGGTACAGGAAAAGGCAGCGACTTTCTGGGATGGTTGCATCTGCCCTCTTCTATCACGAAAGAGTTTATTACCCAACTGCAAGGAACGGCACAGGTTCTTCGTGACCACTGCGATGTAGTAGTCGTGGCAGGCATTGGCGGTAGTTACTTGGGTGCACGTGCCGTTATCGAAGCACTATCTAACAGCTTCAACTGGTTGCTTCCGCACAACGAAGCGCCTGTCATCGTCTATGCCGGACACAACATCAGCGAAGACTACCTGTACGAACTCACCGACTATCTGAAGGGCAAGACGTTCGGGTTGATCAATATCTCAAAGTCGGGTACTACCACAGAAACAGCACTTGCTTTCCGATTGCTGAAGCAACAGTGCGAAGAACAATGCGGCAAAGAAATGGCTAAAAAACTCATCGTTGCCATTACCGACGCACACAAAGGAGCTGCCCGCATAACCGCCGACAAGGAAGGTTATCAAACATATATTATCCCCGACAATGTAGGCGGACGCTACTCTGTACTCACCCCCGTAGGACTGCTGCCCATAGCCGTGGCAGGGTTCGACATCGAACAACTCATTGCCGGCGCTGCCGACATGGAACAAACGTGCGGCACACACGTACCGTTTGCCGCCAATCCGGCAGCACAATATGCAGCCGTACGCAATGAACTCTATAAGCGCGGCAAGAAGATTGAACTGCTGGTAAATTTCTGCCCCAAACTGCACTACGTAAGCGAATGGTGGAAGCAACTCTACGGAGAATCCGAAGGTAAAGACCACAAGGGTATCTTCCCCGCTTCCGTTGACTTTTCCACCGATCTGCATTCCATGGGACAATGGATTCAGGAAGGGGAACGAAGTATCTTCGAAACCGTTATCTCCATAGACAAAGTAGCCCATCGCCTGGAGGTGCCTGCCGACGAAGCCAATCTCGACGGACTGAACTATTTGGCAGGAAAACGCATCGACGAAGTCAATAAAATGGCAGAATTGGGCACCCAGTTGGCTCATGTCGACGGAGGTGTACCCAACATACGCATCAACATGGAGAGGCTGGACGAATACAACCTCGGACAACTGCTCTATTTCTTTGAAGTAGCATGCGGCATCAGCGGCTACCTGCTCGGAGTGAATCCCTTCAACCAACCGGGTGTAGAAGCATACAAGAAAAATATGTTTGCCCTGCTCAACAAGCCGGGATACGAAGCCGAATCAAAAGCCATTCGGGAAAAACTGTAATGAACACATAATGACCTATCAAGCAGCCATTGCCCGTTATCTGAAAAGAAACGGGCATACCTCTTTTCCATTGAAAGCCGTCCTGTTCGACATGGACGGCGTTCTTTTTAATTCCATGCCCTATCACGCCGAAGCGTGGCATAAAGCCATGCAACGACATGGTCTTGACCTGAGTCGGGAAGAAGCCTATCTGCACGAAGGACGAACCGGTTCGGACACCATCGGCATCGTCTATCAACGGCAATACGGCAAACAGCCGACAGCCGAAGAGATCAAAACCATCTATGCCGACAAATGCGCCGAATTTACCGTCTACCCCGAGCCTGAACCTGTTGAAGGTGTCAACGAACTGCTGCAAATGATCAAAAATGACGGTTTGATACGCATGGTCGTTACAGGTTCGGGGCAACCCGCTCTGATAAATCGCCTGACCCACAGCTTTCCCGGCATCTTTCAACGCGAACTGATGATTACCGCCTTCGACGTGCAACAGGGCAAACCCAATCCGGAACCCTATCTGAAAGCGCTTCGAAAAGCCGGACTACAACCCAACGAAGCCATTGTAGTAGAAAATGCACCCATGGGCGTACAAGCCGGAGCCTCAGCCGGAATTTTTACCGTAGCGGTAAACACAGGTCCTATCAACGGACAACTGCTGACAGCTGCCGGAGCAGACCTGCTGTTTGAATCTATGCAAGTTTTCGCGAATGAATGGGACAAAATATACAAAGAAGCAAGACGCGCGATGTAAAAAAAAAAAAAATAGCCTGTTTACTGAGTGATTCCACCTATTCGCTTATTTTATTTTCAACAAGATTCCGCTTTTGACTACATTTGCAAACCGCTTGCGTAGTTTATACAACCAAATTATTAGTCTACTATCTAAGTATTATCGTTTATGAATCTATTCACCGCTATTTTGATATTTTCTTTTGCAGCCATTGTGCTGCTGTGTGTATGGTTTTTTATAGATATACTAAAATATAGAAAACGTACACCTCCCCATCAAGTTTGACCGACGGGATCCTTCCTTTTGCGGCATTGTTGATTCCTTCTTTTCCACAACTGCCAGCTATTAAACAGATTCTGCCACAACACATAAGTTCCGGGGCCTACCGACGCTACGGGATTGAGGTATGTGTATGTCATCCATATTGCCAACACCGTATTTTTCTGCCCCAAAGCCTGCCCTCCACTGATGCGATCGGCATAATGTCCTCCCACGCATTTACCCAACCAAAACTGCAAGATACACACCAACAGGATAGCGATTGCAATGTCTATTTCTTCGGCAATAGATATTTCACTGTTGATCAGCGAACGGGTTGTCTGACCGGTTACAATCGTCAGCGACAACGCCCACAAATAAAAAGCGGCATCGTGAAAGCGCAACAGCCACCGATGCAAAGCAGTCCAATAGTACCGAAACAGCCACGCCAACAAGAAGGGAAGAATCAATAGCGGAAACACCTTACTCAATATGCGGAAACATGCCGCACCGAAAGAGATCCCGGCATGCGGCTCCACCAAAGGAAAGAACAACGGCACTGCTATGGCTGCCAACATGTTCGACAACAGTGTATATGTAGTGAGCGTAGAAGCATTCCCTCCCAACTTACCTGTAATCACAGCCGCCGCCGTGGCAGTAGGACAAATCAGACACACCATCACTGCCTCGAATGTAATCCGCCAAGCATCGCTCAAGGGCAGACAAAGCAATCCTGCCGTCACCAGTAACATCATCACAAGCTGAAACAGCAACAACCAGCCATGCCATACAACAGGACGCAACTCACTCAGCCGCTCCACCTTACAGAAAGTGAGCAGCAACTGGGCAAAGATGAGCCAAGGAGGTAAGTAATCTGCTATGACACCGGCATAAGGCTTAACCGGAGCCAGCCACGCCACGTCAGCCAACACAACATATCCCAATATGCCGGTCAGCATAGCCAGCGGAAGTGTCCAGTCTTTCAAAAAACGAAGCATCTGTCTTTCTCTAATAAAACTCCGCAAAAGTAGTCGCTTTCTCGGCTATACGGAAAGGAAACGACAAAACTTATTACGAATTATCAGTTTTCTGCAAAATTGCCGTACATTTGCAGCGCTTTAAGGTATGAAACGCCACGAAGATAAATGATAGAATGAGACGATTTATGCTATCTACAATAGGTCTATGCTTCGGACTGCTGCTTGCTCCGCTCTGCGCCAACAGTGTCGAGATGCAGACGTTTGTTGTTGTTATTGATGCCGGACACGGCGGACACGACCCGGGCGCAAGCGGCAAAATATCCAAGGAAAAAGACATCAATCTACATGTGGCGCTGCTATTGGGAAAGCTGATTCAAACGAACTGTCCGGACGTAAAGGTAGTCTATACCCGCCGGAAAGACGAGTTTATCCCGCTCGACCGGCGGGCGGCAATCGCCAATAACGCACAAGCCAACCTGTTCATCTCCATCCACACCAATTCATTACCCAAAGGAAAGAGCCACATCAGCGGTGCCTCCACATGGACGCTGGGTTTGGCTAAGTCGGAAGAGAACCTGGAAGTAGCCAAACGCGAAAACGCCGTTATTCTCTATGAAAGCGATTATCAGACGAGGTATGCCGGCTTTAACCCGAACTCGGCAGAATCCTACATCATCTTCGAATTTATGCAAGACAAATACATGTCGCAAAGCGTACACCTGGCAAGTCTGATACAGCAAGAGTTTCGCACCACTTGCCGGCGAACAGACCGGGGAGTGCACCAAGCAGGATTTCTCGTCCTCAAAGCAAGCGCCATGCCCGGCATCCTGATAGAACTCGGATTTATCTCCAACCCCGAGGAAGAACGCTACCTCAACTCCGAAAAAGGGTCTCAGACATTGGCAAACGGCATCTATCAGGCATTTCTTACCTACAAACAGGAACAGGAGGAACGCCGAAAAGCAGGAGAAGAAGAGACCAAACAAAAAACACCCGAACCCGAAACCACCGACGAGACGACAGTGTTTAAGATACAGCTGCTCATTGCCGACCAGCCTCTCGCCGAGAACGACCAACGGCTCAAAGGGCTGAAAGCATCCTACTATAAGGAGGATAATCTCTATAAATATATATATGGTGCATCTGCCGACTATAACCGGATAGAGCAACTCAGACAAGAGAAGATATTGCCGCTGTTCAAGGATGCGTTTGTCGTTGCCTTCAAAAACGGTCAAAAGATAAACACCCGAACAGCGATTACCGAATATAAGAACAATAATAATCAAAAAGATAAACCTAAAAAATGAAGTATCTCACAAAAGAAGTCCGCATAGGCATCGCAGGCGTAATGGCGCTCTGCGTGCTGATATACGGCATCAACTACCTGAAAGGAATTCACCTCTTCAAACCTACCAGTTATTTCTACGTAGCATTCTCCAACATCGGCGGATTAACCAAATCAAGTCCGGTCTTTGCCGACGGGTACCGGGTCGGTCTCGTCAGCGACATCATCTATGATTACGAACAGAGCGGTAAGGTGATGGTAGAAATAGATGTCGACCCCGAACTCCGCATTCCCAAAGGGAGCACAGCCGAGCTGACCTCCGAACTGATGGGAACCATGAAGCTGAACCTGTTGCTTGCCAACAATCCCCGCGAACGCTGTGCCATCGGCGACACCATACAGGGAAACGTTGAAAACGGTCTGATGGAAAAGGTCGCCCAGATAGTGCCCCAAGTAGAAAAGCTGCTCCCCAAGATGGACTCCATCCTGACCTCACTGAATACACTGCTTGCCGACCCCACGATCCCACAAAGTCTGCACAGCCTGCAAAACACATTGGCAAATCTGGAGAGTGGCAGTCGACAGCTCAACGTACTCATGACCCGCGACATTCCCCAGCTGACAAGCAAACTGAATACCGTCGGCGACAACTTCGTCACCATCAGCAACAACCTGAAGCAAACCGACTACGCCGCCCTGCTTGCCAACGTTGATGTCACCTTGAACAACATCAAGAGCATCACCGAACAACTCAACAGGAAAGACAATTCACTGGGATTGTTGCTGAACGACCCGACGCTTTACGAGAATCTAACCGAAACGACTGCCAATGCAGCCACGCTGCTCGAAGACCTCAAAACGAACCCCAAAAGGTACGTCCACTTCTCCCTCTTCGGAAAGAAGAACAAATAACCCCCATCCGTCACCAGCCGTATTTTATCCCGATGAGTTGCGCTACTCGTTCCATTGAGTTGCGCAACTCATCCCATTGAGTAGCGTATCTCGTCCCATTGAGTTGCGTATCTCGTTCCGTTGAGTTGCGCATCTCGCTCCGTTGAGTAGAAGCACTCGTCGAGACAAGATCAAGAGGTTGTCGGGCTGAGATGAAGTAGCTCGTCCCGTTGAGTTGCTTATCTTTTTCGAATGACTATTGGGAGAAAAAAAAGCTCTATATAGATTCTGTCTAAATAAAGCAGATTCATTATCAAGTTGCCAAATCGGAACAAAAGCGTTATATGAAAGCGCATATCCCACCCGGCTCGGGTGGAAAGTTCAAGGCAAGAAGGAACATATACCATTGTATTACAACTGATTAAACAAAAGCAATAGCCTCTCACAGGAATTATTATCCGCAACTACCATAAGTATTTGAAAGTAAATAGCTTATTCTTTTCCACAAAAAAGCAA
>JAISGR010000022.1 GCA_031262995.1 Prevotellaceae bacterium
GCGAAGCGGTGTCGTTTGCTGCTTTTAAACATATCCGTATTGAATAAATATTTGCTATTTATTCTTGCGGGGTGTGAAAGATAAGATTTACCTTTGCGCCGTTCAAATGCACAGTTTACCATATAATTATTGCTATAAAAACCATTTAACGGAAGCACAACATGAAGAAAAAGATTCAATTCAGCCTCGTTTACCGAGATATGTGGCAGTCGTCGGGGAAGTACCAGCCCCGCATTGACCAATTGGAGCGGGTCGCTCCGCTGATCGTCGAAATGGGCTGCTTCGCCCGCGTGGAAACCAACGGCGGAGCGTTCGAACAAGTCAATCTGCTCTACGGAGAAAACCCCAACAAAGCCGTTCGCGCCTTTACCCGTCCGTTCAACCGCGCAGGCATACAAACGCACATGCTCGACCGCGCCCTGAACGGGCTGCGCATGTACCCCGTTCCTGCCGACGTGCGCCGACTGATGTACAAGGTGAAACACGCACAAGGGGTGGACATCACCCGCATCTTCTGCGGACTGAACGACACCCGCAACATCATCCCCTCCATCCGTTACGCCCTCGAAGCCGGCATGACACCGCAGGCTGCCCTCTGCATCACCCACTCGCCCATACACACCGTGGAGTACTACACCCGCATCGCCGACGAGCTGATCGCCGCCGGCGCGCCCGAGATATGCCTCAAAGACATGGCAGGCATCGGCAGACCCGCCATGCTGGGCAAGCTGGTGAAAGCCATCAAGGAGCGGCATCCCCAGGTGCTGATTCAGTATCACGGACACAGCGGTCCGGGTCTCTCCATGGCATCCATCCTCGAGGTATGCGAGAACGGCGCCGACATCATCGACGTGGCAATGGAGTCGCTGTCGTGGGGAAAGGTGCACCCCGACATCATCTCCGTGCAAGCCATGCTGCGCGATGCCGGCTTCGAAGTGCCCGACATCAACATGAAGGCATACATGCAGGTGCGTGCCCTGACACAGGAGTTCATCGACGACTTTCTGGGTTACTTCATCGACCCGACCAACAAGCACGCCTCGTCGCTGCTGCTCAAGTCGGGACTGCCCGGAGGCATGATGGGTTCGATGATGGCAGACCTGAAAGGGGTGCACGCTGGCATCAACATGATGCTGCGCGGCAAGGGCGAACCCGAGCTGACGCTGGACGACCTGCTCATCATGCTCTTCGACGAGGTAGAATATGTGTGGCCGCGATTGGGCTATCCACCGCTGGTAACCCCCCTCAGCCAGTATGTCAAGAACGTGGCGCTGATGAACCTCATGCAGCAGGTAAAGGGCGAAGGGCGCTGGACAATGATAGACAACCACACCTGGGACATGATTCTGGGCAAGAGCGGACGACTGCCCGGCAGCCTTGCGCCCGAGATTGTGGCGCTTGCCCGCGAGAAAGCATACGAGTTTGTCGACACCGACCCGCAACTGAACTACCCCGACGCGCTGGACGACTATCGCCGCGAGATGGACGACAACGGCTGGGAATATGGCGCCGACGACGAAGAGCTGTTCGAACTGGCGATGCACGACCGCCAGTACCGCGACTACCAATCGGGCGTTGCCAAGAAGCGGTTCGAGGACGACCTGCAACGCGCCAAGGATGCCGCCATGGCAAAGAACGGCTACTCCGAAGAGGAGATCAAGAAGCTCAAACGCGCCAAAGCCGACCCCATCGTGTCGCCCGACAACGGACAGGTGCTTTGGGAAGTGTCGGTCGAAGGACCTTCCGTGGCTCCTTATGTGGGATGCAAGGTGCAGCACGACCAGGTGTTCTGCTACATCTCTACGCCGTGGGGAGAATACGACAAGATTTACACCGGATTCACCGGTCGCGTGGTCGAGATTTGCGCACCGCAGGGCACAACCATCCAGAAGGGCGACGTGATAGCCTATATTCAGCGAAGCGACATTTTCGCATAATCACCGCATCGCCCGAATAAAAAAGAGTAACAAGCGTTAACCTTTATCATATATCTTTTTACCTTTGCGGCGTGATAACCAGTTTATCACGCCGCTATTATCATTTATAATCATCATTTAAAAGCAACACTTTATGAGAAAGAATCTGTTTGCAAGCCTTTGCGCTACGGCTCTTTTGGCGCTTACCATCGCCGCCTGTACCTCTCCGAAGGTAGAAGCGTACACCAATGCCATTCCGCGCGACGCCATGATGGTGTTCGGCATGAATGTTCAGTCGCTGGGCGAAAAGTCCGGTTTCCTGACCGATGAACTACTCACGCAGAAGATAACGGACATCGTAAGCTCCGAAATCGACGCTGCCACGCTCCAGAAGCTGGAAGCCATCATGAGCGCCCCCGGAGAGTCGGGATTAGATGCGAAATCTCCGTTCTACTACTACCTGCAAGAGTTCAATGCCCACATGCCTGCGATGGGTCTTGTAGGCAAAGTGCTCGACGAACAAAAGCTACACGCCACCATCGAGGCATTCGGCAAAGAGGGCTTATGGAGTGCTCCCGCCAAGGGCGACGGATACACCTTCTCCACCATCGAAGAGAACGGCATCATCGCCTTCAATGCCCAAACATTTATCCTCCGCCCCACCATTACCGACATGGAGCAGGTAAAGCAGGAGATTGCCGCACAGCTGAAGCAGACTGCCGAGCAGGGCATCGCCTCCACCGAAGCATTCAAGAAGCTGCGTGCCATGAACGGCGACATGGAGTTCCTGATCGGGTACGACAAGTTCTTCGAACAGATCTTCTCATCAACCGTCTTTTCTGCCGCAGAGCGCGCAGAGCTGGGAGCTGCCGCTACCGCCATCCAGCACTTCAAGGATTGCCAAATGCTGGCAACCCTCAACTGCGAAGCCGGCAAATTCACCTCGAAGTATGAGATGGTAACCGACAATCCCCAAACAGCAGCCTACATGGAAGAGAACGCAGCCGCTATGATGCCCCTGAAGAACAGATTCCTGAAAAACTTCGCGCAAGCATCGCCCCTGCTCTTCAGCATGGGTTGCGACGGTGCCAAGATGTACGACCTCATCCTGAAATCGGGAGAATCCTTCAGACCCGACGTAGCAGCCCTCTTCAAATCCGAAGCCGCCAAAACCATCTGCGGTATGTTCAAGGGCGACGTTACCTTCGGCATCACCGACATCCCCATGGGATTACCAACCTTCCTCCTGCTGGCAGAAGTGACCGACGCCGCTCCCCTGAACGCCCTCGTTGCCCAAGTGCCGGGCGTCAAGAAAGAGAAAGAGAACGAATACAGCTATGCCTACATGGGCATGTTCACATTCTACTTCGGCGTACGCGACAATGTGCTCTATGCCACCGACGACAGCCGCCTGTGTGCCGACCTGGACAAGGCTGCCACCCCTTCGATGGAGGCAAACAGCTATGTGTCACGGTTCAAGGGCGAAAGCTCGGCATTTGTACTCAACATCGAAGCGCTCACAGCTTCGCCCCTGATACAGATGGTTGCCAAACAATATGGACAGGAGGTCGCCATCATCATGACCTTGGTCGACAAGATAAGCTACATGGAATGTACCGCATCGACCCTCTCGGGCGAAGGCTCGCTCTACTTCAAAGACGACAAGACCAACGCACTCAAGCAGATTGTTGACTGGGGCAAAAGCCTCGCCGGCATGTAATCTTCAGATATACTCCGCTATACATGAATGTCATTCACCTTCGGCAAACACTTCCCCAAGTGTTTGCCGACCGTGATGCCATCACCTCCGACGTGTGGCATCATCACTGCATGCTGCAAAAGGGAGAGCGCTA
>JAISGR010000049.1 GCA_031262995.1 Prevotellaceae bacterium
TGCCGACGAGAACGCCGTCTCCACCGTCGACCTGCTGCTCTTCCGCCCCGACGGCACCGACCGCCGCTTCTACCGCACGGTGAGCGCCACGCTGACCGATGCCACCACCCACACCTTCCAAGCCAACGTCCCCGTGGGTACCTACGACGTGGAGCTGCTCACCAACGCCCACTCACTCATCTCCGACGCCGGACTGATTCCCGACGAGCTGAAGGCGACTGCCCTTGCCCGCCTCACCCGCTCACTTGCCGCAGGCACCCGGTGGACGGACAGTGCCATCCCTGCCTGGGCGGAGCTTGCCAACCAGTCCTTCACCGAAGCGCTTAACTTGACGGGCGACAAAGCCATCCGCCCCGTGCGCATGTTGGCACGCATCGACGTCAAGCTTTCCACCACTGCCGCAGGCACCGGCAATGCCAACTTTGCCCTTCACTCCGTGCGCCTCTACAATTACAGCACCCGCGGTGCCCTCTGTCCCGACCTCACCGTCACAGGCTTATGGAACAGCACGGGCAACACCGTCACCCTTCCCTCCCGTCCCGCCGGTGCTGCGACGGATGCTGCCGCCTACCTGCCTGCTACCTACGTTGCCAAGTCAGCCGACAACACAGCCACCGGCGCCCTGCTCTTCAACGCCGATGACGACACCGACGGTTACCTGCCCGACAGCCTGGTGCGTGCCGTCTACACCTTCGAAGCGCCTGCGGGCAGTGCTGCCACGCCCGAGACAAACACCTGCTTGGTCATCGGCGGCTATTACAAGGGGAGCACCACCGAGACCTATTACCGCGTCGACTTGAAGTCCGACGCCGGCGCCTACCTGCCGCTCTTGCGCAACCACCTTTACCGCGTCACCATCACCCACGTTGACCACGCCGGAGAACCGACGCCCGACGATGGCTTCTCGGGCGATGACAGCGGAATCACTGCCACCCTGGGCGACTGGGACACAAGCACAACGGCGGATGTGGTAGGCACACCACCGCCCGGCTCTAATTGCTACATGATACATCCGCGTTCGGACAGAGCCGTTACACTCGACGTTCCGCTCGATCGCATCAACGAATACTGGGGTGGCACGGCAGATGGCTACGGTTCCGCCGGCGGCGCTCCGAACTCCAGTCCCAACTGCTTGAAACCCGGCGACGGATGGACTGCCTCCGTTCTGTGGACAGACCTGACCGGCATCACCGATGCCAACCTTATCAAAGCATCCAACAGCTACTTTACACGCGACTACTTCACCGTTTCCGTGCCTGCCAACTGTCCCGACGGCAACTTTGTGGTGGCAGTGAAGAATGCAAGCGGCACCATCTTGTGGAGCTGGCACATCTGGGTGACACAGTACAATCCGGACGAGTATGACGGAACCGGATGGGCGGTCAAAACCAGCTATCCCGTCACGGGCGGTCAGGTGGACAGTTACGCCGGTGATCTGTGGCAAAGCGGTGGCGCCCTCTATCAGAAAGTGATGATGGATCGCGACCTGGGCGCGATTGAAGGTTCGACACCCACTTCCGCGGGAGCTTCCGAAACCGCTCGCGGTCAGCTCTATTACCAGTTCGGGCGGAAAGACCCGTTCCCGGCGTCGCTGGACGGGACAAGTACGTTACAATCGGACGGTTCGGGTGCATTCCCCACTCCTGTAGCCGGTTATACAACAATCGCTGCATCCGTACAAACTCCCACTACCTTCTATACTAGTTCCGATAATTGGACCAACGAAGCCACCGGAATAGATTATCTGTGGCAAGACCCTAACGTCCCCAAGACCTCCGGTGCCAAAAGCGTCTACGATCCCTGTCCTGCCGGTTGGCGACTTCCCTTATACGGCGTGTGGAGCGACTTCTCCACCTCCACCGGGCAGGGAACGACTCCCGTAGGCATAACTTACGCTACTGCCAATTCTTCTGTCTTTTACGCTGCGGTGGGTGCTTATGACTACAGTTTAGGCGGCGGTCTGTGCGATATCGGGAAGTCCGGTTACTACTGGTCGGCTACGCCTGACAGTGAACACCATATCGGCTACGGGATGTTCCTCTGGTTCTATTCTTGGGTTGTCAACCTGGATTCCAGCACGATCAGAGCTGTCGGTATCTCTGTCCGCTGCTCCCAACAATGAAGCGCCCGGTGCGTACTTTGATAATTCGATGATTTGATTTATTCCCCTTTATTCGTTCGCTTATGAAACGTTTTCACCCCATCCCGCTGCTCCTTGCAGCCACCCTGTGCATCGGCATTGCCGCCTGCACCGACCCCCTGTCGGAGAACAACCTGCCGACAGACAACACTCACGGTGCCACCGTGCCCGTTACGCTGGGCTTCAGCGTCCTTGCTCTCACTCCCGCAGGCGACACGCCGCCCGCCCAGACCCGCCTCATCGGTTCCGATGTGGAAGACAAGACGGGCGACAACACCGACAACTACATCAAGAACGTGTGGGTGTTACAGTTCGATGGCACAGGTACCACTGCTACGTTGAAGAAGAGCGTCTTTGTCGACACCGACAAGATCACCGTCAACACCAACACCACCACCGGCGTGGTGACGGGTGTACTGACAGACGTGGAGCTGTTGGACAATACGCAGAGCAGCGCCATCGGCGCCACCCAGCAACTCCTGCTCATCGCCAACGTATCCGACGGCGCATCGCATACCTGGGCTGCTACCAATACCACGCTGGGAAACTTCCTCACAGCTGCCAGTGCCCTGCAGTCCATCGCCTCCGAAGCCGACACCTACACCACCCTCGACCAAAAGCCCACCCTGTTCCTATCGGGTATCCTCGACAACGGCGGGGCAGGCACCGCCTTCTACACCGACCCGACCACCGTCATCCCCCTGAAGCGCAGCATCGCCAAGCTCACCCTCAACCTGAAGATTGCCTCGGGTTACAGCGTCACCGGCTTGCGGCTGCACAATGTGCCCAACCAGCTCGCAATGGCATCGGCAGTGATACTAAGTCAAGAGGGCGCGCCGACCATCTACCCCGCCGTTACCTTCAACTCTTCCGGTGTCGTTAGCAACTACATCGACTACGCGGCAGAGAACATCCCCACACAGGTAGGCGACGGCACCTCCACCGTAGGCTACACCTGGTACCTGCCTGCCAACCTGAAGGGTACCAACCCCTCTGCCACCACTGCCAAGAGCAAGAGCCTTGCGCCCCCCACTGCCACCTACATCGAAGTGTCAGTCACCGACGGTGTGGGCAACCTCACCGTTTATCACCTCTACCCGGGCGCCGACATGACTTCCGACTACAACCTGCGCAGCAACTACCACTACACGCTGAACCTGACGGTGAACGGCACCGACGTCGGAGCCGACGACACCCGCGGGGTGGAGTACCGGAAAGACGAGATCATCGACTGCACCGCCGGGGAGCTTGCCAACTGCTACATGGTGCATCCCGCTCCTGCCGGCAGCGGCATCACCCGCACCTACCGCATCCCCATTCAGCGCATCAACGACTACTGGACGGGGACGGCAGACGGTTACGGGGCGAGCACGGTAAACGGCACCACCTACAGCAACAATCCGCTGACCGTGGGAGAAGCATGGAACGCCTCGGTGCTGTGGAGCGATATGACTGCCATCACCACTGCCACCCCCATCACCGCCTCGGGCACCTATACCGGTGTGCGGAGCAAAGACTACTTCTCCTTCGAGGTACCTGCCGGCACAGCCGCGGGCAATTTCGTGGTACAAGTCAAAGACGCCGCCAACACCATCCTTTGGAGCTGGCACCTCTGGGTGACCGACTACGAAGCCGACCAATGGCGCAACAGTGCTGTGAACTCCGTTCCGAGTGCGAGCTACGCCGTCTTCGGCGGACAGGTGGATAGTTACAACGGCACGGTATGGCAGTCGGGCGGATTACTGAGTGGCAAGGTGATGATGGACAGGGAGCTGGGCGCGATTGCCCGCGGAACGACGGCGACCGAAACGACCCGCGGTCAGTTCTATTACCCGTTTGGACGGAAAGACCCGTTTCCGGCATCGCTGGATGGAGCAAGTACACTACAGTTTACCGGTGACGGTACATTCCCCGCTCCGATAGCCGGTCCTCAAACAATCGCTGCATCCGTACAGGCTCCCACTACCTTCTATACCAACTCCACCGGTAATTGGACAAGCGATGCCACCGGTACAACCTATCTTTGGAATGACCCCAACGCCCCCTTTCCCGATACCGATGTCCACCAAAAGAGCATCTACGATCCCTGTCCTGCCGGTTGGCGCTTGCCGGAGATTGCCACAAGCGACTCCTCTGCCAGCCCATGGAATAAATTCTCTTTCAGCGCTTTCACCACCTACGCCTACGCTGCGGCAGGTTCTCGTAGCAACGACAGCAGCCTGAACCACGTCGGGACGGAGCAAAGCCACTGGTCTGCTTCTCCTTACAGCGGCACGAACGGGCGGTACTTGTACTGCTACACTACGAGCCTGTCCTCAGCGTCCAACGACTACAGAGCGAACGGTTACCCCGTCCGTTGCTCCCAACAATAAAGTGTTCGGTGCGTCCTTGGATGATTCGCTTCATTCCCGCTCGCCCCGTCACATCAACGAATCGTGTCTAATGTTGCATCGATTGGATAAAGTACTTGAATTTCAGCGCTATCTCGGAGAGAGTCTCTCCCTATTATCTATCCGCCACCAATGACAATGTGAAGCCTCTTTGCTGCCTCCTGCAAAAGGTCTTTGCTGCTTCCTGCAAAAGAGCCTTGCAGCCTCCGGCAAAGAGCGTATGTCACAAGTCGGATTCTCTTCAGCTCCCCTCCTGCCGGCAGGAGGGGTGCCCGCAGGGCGGGGTGGTCGGATAAGAAAGGTATTAACGTGAGTTCGATGTAAGAAAGGGTAATGCCGATATACCTCTTCCGTAGCGTAAGTGCGCCCCCACCTTAGCGGATGGCTTTGATATAGTCATATCAAGCATCGTGATATAGTCATATCAAACACCGTGATATGGTCATATCAAGCACCGTGATATAGTCATATCAAACATCTTGATATAGTCATATCAAACACCGTGATATAGTCATATCAAGCACCGTGATATAGTCATATCAAAGTAGCGAGACAGTAGTGGCGTCGATCTCCTTCAGCCTGTGGCTTAGGTCGAACTCACGGGGTATTACCTCTTTATGGATTATCAACAGATGGTTTTTCCACCACCCCGTCGCTTCGCGCCACCCCTCCTGCCGGCAGGAGGGGAGCCGGAGCAACTAAAAACAGTATACGTTATGAATATGAATATTGACACCTTTATCTTATGCGTCGCGTGCATCCTGATGCTGTACCTGACGTTGTGTGCGTACATCTACGAAAAGAAAAACCGGCTCACCACCATGCCTCCCCGCTACGCCCGGGGGCTGGCAGACACCATCGCGCTGCCCGGGCAGGCGCTCACCGACAGCATCTTGTGGGATGTCCGCCTGCGAAACAGCAACCTCGACTACACCTTCGACTGCACCTGTAGCGGCTGCGTCACCCATGCCTTTATCAACGCCGACGGCTACATGGTCATCAGCACCGCGGAAAACAACAGCCCCACGCCCCGCGAAGGCACGGTGCACGTAAGCTACTTCGGGCAAAACTACGGCAAACAGGCAGTGGTGCAGCAGGGAGAACAGCCTGTTTGATAGATTCGCGCCATCAGCATGCACAGGGAGTAAAAAAACGGGGATTCGTTTACCAACTATGGGTTTTATTAAGGCATAAGCACTATCTTTGCCACGAAAATCTTTAATAGTGAACAATTTATGGCAGCAATAAAGAAAATCTTTAATACGGCGGGACCGATACAGTCCGATATACATTACAATGTAGACCCGTTGACGCGCTTCGATCTCGACGAGATGCTCTCGCTGATTGAGTATCGAAAGTACTTCGTGCTCCACGCCCCGCGGCAGACGGGCAAGACCTCCTGCCTGCTGGCGCTGCGCGACTACCTGAACAAACAGGGAGACTATTATGCCGTGTATGCCAATGTAGAAGGCGGACAAGCGTATCGCAATGAGAAGGAAGAGGTGACCCGGAATGTGGTGAGTAACCTTTGCGATGGGCTAAGCCTGATTATCGGCAACGAGCTGCCTAATCTCATCAGGAAAGAGACCATCGCCCAGACAGCCGACAGCGCCTTGTTGTCCGGTTATTTATCACGGCTGAGTCAAGCGCTCGACCGCCCGTTGGTGGTTTTTATCGACGAGATTGATGCGCTGGTGGGCGATTCATTAGTCAGCGTGCTGCGCCAGATACGCAGCGGCTACGACAAACGCCCTGCCGCCTTTCCGCAATCCATCGTGCTCTGCGGCATACGCGACGTACGCGACTACCGCATCGTGCTCTCCAATCAGGATATCATCACCGGCGGGTCGGCGTTCAACATCAAAGCCAAATCGCTCCGATTGGGGAACTTCTCCCAAGCGGAGATTCACGAACTTTACATGCAACACACCCAAGCCACGGGACAGGTGTTCGACGAAGCCTGCTTCCCTCTGATATGGGAAGCCACCGAAGGACAACCGTGGTTGGTCAATGCGCTGGGTTACGAGGTCACTCAGGAGATGAAAGAGAACCGCGACCGCTCCATCCGCATCACCCCCGAGATGATATATCAGGCACAGGAGAACATCATCTACCGCCGCGACACGCACATCGACATCCTTATCGACAAGCTGCGCGAGGAGCGGGTGCGCAATGTCATCGGCCCCATCCTTGCCAACGAAGACGGTGAGGCGGAAGGCTTGATGCGGGAAGAAGATATTCAGTATCTCATCGACTTGGGTCTCATTGTCCGCGACCGCCCGCTGCGCATCGCCAACGGCATCTACAAGGAGATTATTCCCCGCGAGCTGACCTGGGCGCGCCAGCAGACATTGCTCCAGCAACCCCAATGGTATCTCAATGCCGACAACTCGCTGAACATGGAAAAGATGTTGCTCGACTTCCAACGCTTCTTCCGCGAGAATGCCGACTTCTGGATAGAACGCTTCGACTACCGCGAGAGCGGCCCGCAACTGCTGCTGCAAGCCTTCCTGCAACGGGTGGTGAACGGCGGCGGCTACATCGACCGCGAATACGGACTGGGACGCGGACGCACCGACCTGCTCATCCGCAAGCCGCTGACCAATGGTTACGGAGGTCCCGTTCAATACATCGTGCTGGAGCTGAAAATCAAACGCGGCGAACAGGAAAAGACCATCGCACTGGGTTTGGAACAGACCTCCGAGTACATGGATCACTGTCCTGCCGGCACCGAAGGGCACTTCATCCTCTTCAACCGCGACAAGGGCGTGGCGTGGGAAGATAAGATCTGGCACCGCAAGGAGACCTACAAAGGACGGCTCATCACCGTGTGGGGCATGTAAGCTGTCAAGGGCGGTTGGTATAAAGGTTACACAAACAAAAGCAGAGGTGCTCTTGCCTCTAAAATCTACTACTTTTTTTCTATTCTTTTGTTCCAGAATAAATTAAAGCATATATTTGTAGCGATTTAGCCATTTCTTTATTACTGAAAACGCAGCAGCTGCATTGAGCAATGATAAACAAAAGACGATTAAAACAAGTATTGTTCATACTACTATGCATCAGTTCGGTCACTTCTGCCCAGACCTATAAATACATCGGAGTGGAAGACGGGTTGAGTAACCAACAAGTGTATGCCATACAGAAAGGACCCGAGGGTTATCTCTGGTTCCTGACTCGTTATGGAATAGACAGATACGACGGCAATAACTTCAAAAACTATACCCTGCTTGCCGGTGATACGGAGATCAACTCCATGCTGCACCTGAACTGGCTCTACACCGCACACGACGGCGTGCTGTGGGAGATAGGACGAAAGGGGCACGTCTTTCGCTACGACGTCAACTACGATAAGTTCCAGCTGGTCTACCAGCTTCCAGACAGCCTCTTCAAAGCGACGCCCGACTTTGTGTCGTATGCTTTTATCGACAGTCACAACCTGGTGTGGTTCTGTCACCACCAGCACTTCTACCTGTACAACGGCGATACCGGCAAGGCAAGCACCCTCCCCAATCCGATCAGCGAAGAGATTCTCTGCATGGTACAGATTGACGACACACACTATGCCGTTGGTACCGTGCAGGGTGTCTACATCGTAGAACACCGGGGCGACCAAGTGACGGTTCTCCCCCATCCCGAGCTTTCCGAGATAGATGTGCAGACGGAAGCCATCTGCCTGCACCAGCCGTCGCAAAAACTCTTTATCGGCACCCTGCTGCGCGACATGTATGTCTACGACCTGAAACAGCAAAAGCTGACGCAGCTCCATACCGAACTGCGCGACGTGAGCATCACCTGCATCCGCCCCTACAACGACCACGAGCTGCTGATTGCCACCAACGGCGCCGGCGTGCACAAGATGAACACGGAGACCTATCACAGCGAACCCTATATTGTGGCAGACAACGACAGCTACAACGGCATGAACGGCAACAACATACACGATGTGTTTGTCGACGGCGAACGCATCTGGATGTCCAACTACCCCGTAGGCATCACCGTGCGCAACAACCTGTATGCCGCCTACAAATGGATCAAGCACTCCATCGGCAATCCGCAGTCGCTCGTCAACAATCAGGTGAACTACATCCTCGAAGACCACGACGGAGACCAATGGTTTGCCACCAACAACGGCGTGAGCCTCTATCAGCCGAAGACCAACCGGTGGCACTCCTTCATGAACACCACTGGAACGAACGACTCCGACCAGAACCACATCTTCCTCACGCTGTGCGAGATTAAACCCGGCACCATCTGGGCGGCAGGCTACACGTCGACCATCTACGAGATCAACAAGCGAACCCACGCCATCACCGCGCTCACCCCTGCCACCTATCAAGCCAACCACCTGCGACCCGACAAATACATCCGCTCCCTTGTGCTCGACTCCGAGGGGAAGGTATGGTCGGGCGGCTACTACAACCTCAAGGTGCTGGACTTCCATGCCGAGAAGGTGCGGCTGATCCCCGGCATGAACGGCATCACCGACATCATCGAAAGAGATGCCGCCTCCATGTGGATAGGTACTGCCACCGGGTTGTACCTGCTCGACAAACGGAGCGGCACGTTCCGCAACATACCGCTGCCCACCGAATCGTCCTACGTCACCACCCTCTGCACCACCCCCGAAGGGCTGCTCTATATCGGCACCAACAACTCGGGCATGGTGATATACAACCCGCAGACCAACGAGATGCAACACTTCCACAAAGACAACTGCGGGCTGCTGTCGAACAGCATCAACACCATTCTTTATAACGGAGGACACTCCTTCCTCATCAGCACCGACCGCGGACTGACCAACTACAGCCCGCAGACCCGGACGTTCCGCAACTGGACACGGTCGCAGGGGTTGAAGACCGACCACTTTAATCCGCAGTCGGGCACCATGCTGAAGCGGGGAAACGTGGTGTTCGGGAGCACCGACGGTGCGGTGGAGTTCCCGCACGACATGTCGCTGCCGGGCACACATGCCACGAAGATGCTGTTCAGCGAGTTCAGGCTGTTCTACCAGACAGTCTATCCCAACGAGGAGAACTCCCCGCTGACAAAGCCGATTGACGCGACCGAAACGCTGCACCTGAAATATAACCAGAACATCTTCTCGATAGATGTCAACACCCTCAGCTTCGACAATCCGGCATTGCCGCTCTACACCTGGAAGATGGAGGGGTTCTACGACCAATGGAGCCAGCCCGACGCCAACCACCGCATCCGCCTGACCGCCCTCAACCCAGGCAACTACCGGTTCTGCATACGTGCCGTGTCGAGCGAAAACAAGGATGTGGTGCTGGCAGAACGTTGCATGGATGTGATCATCAGCCAGCCGTTCTGGCGGACGATGTGGGCATGGCTGTTCTACATCGCGGCAGCCGTGGGCGTGGCATTCGCCATCCACCGCTACATCAACATGAAGCGTGAGCGCAAGGTGTCCGACGACAAGATACGCTTCTTTGTCAACACGGCGCACGACATACGCACCCCGCTCACCCTCATCAAGGCGCCGCTCGAAGAGATCAGCGAGAAAGAGCCGCTCACCGATACCGGCGCGGGCAATGTGGACATTGCCCTGCGCAACGTCAACTCCCTGCTGCGCCTCACCACCAACCTGATCAACTTCGAACGCGCCGACACCTACTCGAACACGCTCTATGCCAACGAGTACGAGCTGAGCGCCTATATCAACGACACCGTAGACGCCTTCCATTCGCTTGCCGAGACCAAGCACATCAGCCTGACCTACCGCAACGAGGCGGGCTACCTCAACGTGTGGTTCGACAAGGACAAGATGGACTCCATCCTGAAGAACATCCTCTCGAACGCCATGAAGTACACGCCCGACAACGGCAGCGTGGACATTGTGCTGGAGGCATCGTCCAACCACTGGAGCATCGAAGTGAAGGATACCGGCATCGGCATTCCCGCCTCCGACCAGAAGCAGCTCTTCCGCAACCACTTCAGGGGCAGCAACGCCATCAACTCCAAGGTGACCGGCAGCGGCATCGGACTGTTGCTCGTGTGGAAGCTGGTACGGCTGCACAACGGAAAGATCATCTTCAACAGCGAAGAGAAGAAGGGTACATACATCAAGATTGTCTTCCCGAAGACATTCAAGGGACAGCCCGGCAGAAGCCCGCGGAAGCAGCCGCAGCCGGAAAGCAACACCACCTACTCCGCGGCAGGCGTACCGGTGGAGATATACGCCAATCCCGAGACGCAGCCAACCGGCGCCGCCAAACCGCCAATTGCCGCCAACGGGCAGCAACCGCACATCCTGATAGTAGAAGACAACGACGAGCTGCGCACCTACCTGCTCAACACGCTGTCGGAGCACTATGCCGTGCAGGTGTGCGGCAACGGCAAGGAGGGACTGGAGTGTGCACGGAAGGAGATGCCCGACCTCATCATCTCGGATGTTATGATGCCCGAGATGAACGGCGACGAGATGTGCCGGATCCTGAAGAGCAACATGGAGACGTCGCACATCCCCGTCATCCTGCTCACGGCGCTGAACAACGACCGGAACATCATAGAGGGTCTAAACACCGGCGCCGACGAATACATCGTGAAGCCGTTCAACATCGGAATCCTGCGGGCTACCATTGCCAACATCCTCAACAACAGGGCGCGGCTGAGACACCGGTACTCCAACCTGCACGACACGGACAAAGCGGCAGAGAACGAAGAAGAGGAATCCACGGGAAGCAGCGAACTCGACCGCAAGTTCATTGACTCCATCAAGAAATCGGTGGAAGAGAACATGACTGACCCCTCCTTCAATGTCGACACCCTCTGCACCCTGCTCTACATGAGCAGAACCAGCTTCTACAACAAGCTCAAGGCGCTCACCGGACAGGCGCCTGCCGACTTCGTCCGGCTGATACGGCTGAAACGGGCGGCGCAGATGCTCAAAGAGCAACGGTACAGCGTAACCGAAATTGCCGAGACAACGGGATTCAACGATGCCAAGTACTTCAGGGAAGTATTCAAGAAGCATTTCAACATGAGTCCCAGCCAGTACGCCAAGAACGCCTCCATGTAACATATACGATGCTCTTTGTTACGCTTGTAACGCACTATGTAACGCGGAAATAAGAAAGTGGAAACAGAAGCAAAACGTGTATCTGCTTTTCTTCCATACCTTTGCAACCATTGCTATACAGAAATCATGAAAATACAAAGATTTATCCAGCTGCTTGCCCTGTGCTGCTGCCTGTGGGCGCTTCCCGCGCAAGCCAAAGTGAAATTGCCCCGCCTGATAAGCGACGGCATCGTATTCCAACGACACGCCCCCATCCGCGTATGGGGATGGGCTGACCCGCGCGAACGGGTCACGCTCTCCTTCCTGGGAGAGACCTACAAAGCCCGCGCCGACAAGAACGGACAATGGAGCATCACCCTGCCCGCACAGGAAGCCGGCGGTCCCTACACGCTCAAGGTGAACGAACTGGAAGTGAACAACGTGCTCATCGGCGAGGTGTGGCTCTGCTCCGGACAGTCGAACATGGAAACCCCGATGGGACGGGTAGCCGAGATGTTCCCGCAGGAGATTGCCGCCATCAACAACCCGATGATTCGGCACTTCAAAACCGCGCTGCGCCACGATGTGAACGGTGCTGCCGACGACCTGCAAGGGACGTGGCAGGAGGCAACGCCGCAGCACATCCTCGACTTCTCGGCGACTGCCTACTTCTTCGGGAAGTACCTCTACGAGCATTTCAAGGTGCCCATCGGTCTCTTCAACTCCAGCGTGGGAGGCTCGCCCATCGAGGCATGGCTCAGCCCGGAAGCTGCCAACCGGTTCCCCGACCTGAAGGGGCAGCTGAAGCAGCTCACCGACCGCGCGCTGCAAGACAGCGTCAGGCAAGCCATGCAGGCGCTCCGTAACAATGCCGGCAACGGCAGAAACGGCGGAGGCGCAGCACCCGTGCCGCCGCCACCTCCCGTCGATGCCGGCGCTGCCAAGTGGATGCGCGCCGACTGGGACGATGCCGACTGGGCGCATATCTACATGCCCGGCTACCTGGGAGAGAAGAACATCCTGTTCAATAACGGCGTGATTTGGCTGCGCAAAACAGTCGAACTCCCGCCCTCGTGGGAGGGTCGGAGCGGCTACCTGCGCATGGGCACCCTGGTAGAGAGCGACTCCGCCTTTGTCAACGGGCAATATGTGGGCAGCACCGGCTACCAGTACCCGCCGCGCAAGTATGCCATCCCTGCCGGCGTGCTCAAAACCGGGAAGAACGTCATTGCCATCCGCCTGACAGGCAACTCGCGGGGAGGCTTCGTAGAGGAGAAACCCTACAAACTGATGGCAGGCACGGAGAGCATCGACCTCACCGGCGACTGGAAGTACCGCATCGGTCTCGACTCGCCGCCCCAACCGGCATGGCCGCGACGCGGCGGAGCTGCCGCCCTCCGCATACCTGTGCCCGGGCAGAACAGTCCGACGGCGCTCTACAACGCCATGATAGCGCCGGCGAAAGCATATACCATCAAAGGCGTGGTGTGGTATCAGGGCGAGGCAAATGCCGGACAAGCCAACTACGGCGAGCGCTTCGAGGCGCTGGTCGACACGTGGAGAACCACCTTCGACAAGCCCGACCTGCCCGTTATCTACGTGCAACTGCCCAACTTCATGAAGCCCGAACGCTATCAGGCAAACAGCAGCTGGGCGGTGACGCGCGACATCCAACGCCGCTCGCTTGCCATCCCCCACACCGGCATGATTGTCACGCTGGGACTGGGAGAATGGAACGACATCCATCCGCTGAACAAGCGGGACGTGGGTTACCGCCTGGCTTTGCAGGCACGACGCATCGCCTACGGAGAGACGGGATTCGTGAGCCACGGTCCCCAATTCAGCCGGATCGAAGCCCGCAGAGACGGCAGCCTCATCCTCACATTCGACACCGACGGCTCGCGCATCGACTCCAACCTGCGCCTGCGCGGATTCTTCGTTGCCGGCACCGACGGCAAGTACATGGAAGCCGAAGCCACCCCCATTGCCGCCGACAAGGTGAAGGTGTGGAGCAACGCCGTGCGGTGGCCGCAGTCCGTGCGTTACGCCTGGGCGGACAACCCCATGGACGCCAACCTCAAGGATGTGGAGGGACTGCCCGCCGGCACCTTCCAAGCCGGCATCGAGTTGCCTGCCGACACCTCGTCGCTCCCGTTGGTGTACGACGTCGAGAACAGGGGCATCGACTTCCCGGCGCCCGACATGCCGACAATGGACAAGCTCCCCGCCATCGAGACCCTGCCCGACCCCTTCGCATGGAGCGACGGCAAGGGACGCTCCACCGACTTTGCCGACTGGAGCCGCCACCGCGCCGAAATCATCCGGAAGCTGCAACACTACGAAATCGGTGAGAAGCCCGCCGTCGACCGCCGCCACATCCGCGCAAGCATGGACAAGGACACCCTGGTTGTGGAGATTACCCGCAACGGACAGACGCTCAGACTGACGGCGCCCATCACCTACCCCGACGAAAGACCCGACGCCGCGACCCGCTACCCTGCCATCATCGGCATCGGCTCGGGCAACGGCAGCCTGCCCGCAGACATCTTCAACCGCAGGAACATCGCACAGATTGCGTTCAACTTCACGCAAGTCATGTCGCATACGCAGAAGCGGGGCAGCGAACCCATCAACCGCCTCTATCCCGAGCTGGAACATATCGGTGCATACAGCGCCTGGTCGTGGGGCATCAGCCGCCTCATCGACGGGCTGGAGATGGTCGGCGCCAAGAGCGGCATAGACCTCAAACACCTGGCTGTATCGGGCTGCTCGTTTGCCGGGAAGATGGCGCTCTTTGCCGGTGCGCTCGACGAACGCATCGCACTGACCATTGCACAGGAACCCGGTGGCGGAGGCGCCGCTGCCTGGCGCGTGTCGGAGACGCTGGGCAATGTGGAGACGCTCGGACGCACCAACTACGCCTGGTTCATGGAAAGCATGGCGCAGTTCAAGGAGCAAAACATTGCCCGGCTGCCCATCGACCACCATGAGCTGTGCGCCCTCGTAGCCCCCCGCGCCCTGCTCATGCTGGGCAACACCGACTACGAATGGCTGGCAGACGAAGCGGGATATGTATCCTGCCAAGCCGCCCGCAAGGTATGGGAGCAGTTCGGCATCGCTTCGCGCATGGGCTTCTCCATCGTAGGCGGTCATCCGCACTGCATGGTGCCCGACAGTCAACGTCCGGAGGTGGAAGCATTTGTCGACCGCTTCCTGCTCGGGAAAAAGGAGGCGGACACCGACATCACCTTCGCCCCGAATTTCGAAAAAGTAGACTGGGAAAAGTGGGTAAAATGGTAGTTTATACGTACCTTTGCCGCCTAACAATCATAAAAACCCCATGTTAATAGCAGTAGATTTTGACGGAACCATCGTGGAGCATTGCTATCCGCGCATTGGTCGGGAGATACCGTTCGCCATAGATACACTGAAGATGCTGCAACAGGAAAAGCATCGCCTGATATTGTGGAGTGTGCGCGAAGGTAAGTTGCTGGATGAAGCAGTGGCTTGGTGCAAAGAAAGAGGAATCGTGTTTTATGCCGTCAATCAGGATTATCCTGAGGAGAGCAGGCAGGATGAGAACTTCTCGCGGAAACTGAAAGTCGATTTGTTTATCGACGATCGCAACTTGGGCGGGCTTCCCGATTGGGGGCTTATCTACCGAATGATTAAGGAAGACAAAACCTTCCAGGAGGTGTACGCCGAGAACAACAGCCTGCCCGAAGACGGTAAGCGCAAAAAGAGGTGGTTCTTTTAAGAACCGCCTCTTTCGTTTTTCCTGTTTCAAAGAGTTTGAAACGGGTATTTCAAAAGCTTTGAAACGGGTATTTCAAAAGCTTTGAAGCGAGTATTTCAAAAGCTTTGAAACGGGTATCTCAAAAGCCTTGAGACGGCTATCTCAAAAACTTTGAGACGGGTATCTCAAACCAGGACACTTGACGACCATACACAACGAGAGCGGATAAACACAGCCTTTTCGCAACTGTGTTTATCCGCTCTCGTTATGCGGTATTTCCTTCAGGGACTATTTCGGGAGAGAATGCTTGCTCCGCTCCTTTCTGAACCTGGATTTCTTGGTTGTCTCTACATCGTCTCCATAGCCATAGCCCTTGTCGTTCTGCCCATAGCCGTAACCGTAGCCATAACCATATCCGTAGCCGTATTGGCTGTTGCCGCCGTAGCCGTAACGTTTCTCTGCCAGGTTACCGCCGTTGATAACCAGCGAAACGTCGTTCAGTTGACCGGACTGCCGCAGACCGGCGATGCCGGACAGCGAAGCCTTCAGCGTGTAGTTGATGCGCGCCACATAGAGCGTGAAGTCGGTAACCTTGCTCAGCGCCAACGTATCGCTGACGATGCCCACCGGCGCCGAGTCGACAATGATATAGTCGTATTTCTCGCGGAAGTAGGCGAAAGCCTCCTGCAGCTTGGGACGTTCGAGCAACTCTGCCGGATTGGGCGGTACCGGTCCGGCAGGCACCACATCCAGGAACTCGTTCACGCCGGTCTTGAAGATAACGCTCTCCAACGCCGCATCGCCAGCCAGGTAGTTGGTAAATCCCTGGCGTGTTTTGAGGCCGAAATGCTCAGCCAGTCGCGGGCGGCGGATATCCAGACCGACAACCAGCACTTTGGAATCGAGGAACGACAGGGTGGTTGCCAGGTTGACGCTGATGAAGCTCTTGCCTTCACCCGAGGAAGTGGATGTGAGCAGGATGCTCTTCTTTTTTCCGTCTTCGGTGAGGAAGCGCAGGTTGGAACGCATGCGCCGGAACGACTCTTCTATCAATCCGTTGTATCCTTCGCGCACACCCATTCCGTTCTGTGTGATGGGGATGATGCCGATGACGGGGATATTGGTCTTTTCGAATTCCTCCAATGAGACGATGTGCTTCTGGAAGACATTGCCGAAGAGGATGAAAGCGCCGGTGAGAATCCACACCAGCAACAAGCTTCCTGCCATGATTAACATGCGGCGCGGGGCGATGGGGCGGTCGGCTGTGAGCGGGGCATCGATGACACGTGCCTTGTCCATGGTGGCTGCCAGTGAGATGGCTGCCTGTTCGCGTTTCTCGAGCAGCATCAGGTAAAGACTGGCTTTGATCTGTTGCTGGCGGTCGATATTGTTAAACTCACGCTCCTGCGTGGGCAGGTTGCCGATGCGGTTGGTGAAATAGCTTGTCTTCTTCTGAATGTCGGCGCGGGAGATGCTCAATCCGTCGCGTACACCGTCGACCGAACTGATTACGTTTCTGCGGAGCGCCGATATTTTGATGTCCATATTGACGATGGCAGGGTTGTCTGCTTTCATGGAGTTCATCAGTCGTTCGCGTTCCAGAATCAGCTTGTTGTATTCGCCTATCAAATCCGACAGTTCGGCGTCTGCCACGCCGGTATTGACGGGAATCAGCGAGAAGTGATTCTTGTCCTCCAACAGATACTCGTGAATGTAGTTGGTCATATTCAGCTGCGTCTCCACTTCCAGGAGCTTCTTTTCGTATTCGCTCTTGGTGGTCATGTCGAGGGTCATGTCGGCTTTCAGGTCGCTCAGGTTCTCGCGTTGTTTGTACTGTTCGATGTGTTTCTCCACAAATCCCAGTTCGCTGCTGATGCTGTCCAACCGTTCTTCGAGGAAGGAGAGCGTATTGGCAGAGACCCTGTTCTTATCGTCCATGGCTTCGCGGTTGTACACCTCGATGATTTTAGCCAGAAAGTCGCGTGCCCGCTCCATGTCCGTATCCTCAAAGGTAAGGTTGATGATGGATGTCTTCTTCGAGGTGGTGGCTACCGTCAGGTTCTCGGCATAATACTTGGCAGCATCGGTCGGACGGACGATGGTGATTCTGATGTTACGCTCGAATGTGGCTTCGGGAAGCAGCAGCAATGTGCACCAGCCTGCCGGTGTCTTAAAGAAAGCGGGAAATTCGGAGAACTCGGTAGTCATCTCCATATCCTCCTGTTTGCTTTCCACCTTGTATCGTTCGCCGTCCTTGCTGACAACCAGCTCCAGCGGATTGCTCAGGGTGTCCATCGACTCCGGGTTCAGCTCGGCTTTAATGGGGGCAACAGCGATGTCTTTGTAGAACAATCCGTTCTTCTCCTCGTACATGGTGTGCAGATTCAGGTCGTTCACCACGCCCAGCAACACCGAACGCGAACGGAGGATTTCTATTTCGTCTTCGATGCGCGCATCCGACGGCAACAGGCTGGACGAACCCAGCGAAGAGAAGAGGTCGTCCAAGTTCTTGCTACTACCCTCTTCCGTATCTTTCACCACGATAGAGGCAGTAGCCTGATAGATGGGTGTCGCCATGCGCACATACAGATATGCACATACCACGGCAATCAATCCCGTGATGAGAAACCATTTCCAGTGGGCTAATAACTTGTATAGGACTTCAATCAAATCAATCGATTCCTGTTCTTGAACGTTGTCCGTGATTTGCTGCTGTTGCTGCTCCATGCTGTTTGACGCTTTATTGTAATTGGGGTATGTAAAATCGTTAGTTCTTTATGATGTTGACCATCAAGCTGGCTATCGAAATGAGGATAGAGGTAATCGAAACCATGAGTGTGGTAGCCGAGCCGATATCCGAGCTTTGCCGGCGTGCCCTATTGGGTTCAACGTACACCACATCGTTCTGGTGCAGATAGAAGTCGGGCGAATGGATGATGTTTTTGTCGTTCAGGTTCATGGTGATGATTTGTTGCGAGCCGTCGTTCAGTCGACGGATGATGCGCACATTGTCGCGGCGTCCGTAGATGGTGAGGTCGCCTGCCATGGCAAGGGCTTCGAACAGCCCGATGCGTTCATTGCTGATCGTGTACGAGTTGGGGCGGGCTACTTCGCCAATGACGGAGACTTTGTAGTTTACCAGACGCACGGTCACGATGGGCGCTTCTTTCAGGTAGCGGTGCAGTCGTTCGACGATCATGGCAGAGATTTGGGAGGTTGTCATGCCGCCTACTTTCAGCTTGCCGAGCACGGGGAAGCTGATGTTGCCTTCATCATCCACCAGATAATTCTGCAATATGGGTTGTGTGTAAATGCTTCCGCCCTGATCCAGGGTGGTTTGTGCAGTGGGAATAATCAGATTGAAGGGAACGGCAGCTTCGGGATCGTCGGTGCTCACCGAGATTGTCAGCAAATCTTTAGGTACGATGTGTGCTTCGTAGGCAGTGGCAAATTCGGGTACCTCGGTACCTAAATCCTGTAAATAAACCACACGCTTACTTGATTCGCAAGAACTGAGTATTATGCAGGACAACGCAATCACGCCCGCAGCTTTAGCTATTCTGCTCATTTTAATATAGTTATCTTAATATCTAAGTGAAATGCAATAATTGGGCGCAAAGCTAACGAAATTTTCCATTGCAGGGACAACTATTTCAAAAAAACTACTAAAAGGAGATTCTTTTTTCTTACTCCGGTTCCACGTTTCGTGCATTCAGCCTGCACTTTCGACCCTTTTGCGTCAACGGGCTATCTCTTCGCATACACTATCCTGAAAGCGGCGGGCAGCGGTAGCCGAGAGCTGGTTTTGGTTCATGACGGCAAAGGCGATCTCGTGTCCGTTGGCAGCTTGCAGATAGCCTGCCAGGCAGCAGATACCGGTGACGGTACCGGTTTTGGCATGTACATTCCGGTACAGCGGAGCGTTTTTCATGCGGTATTTCAAAGAGCCGTCGATGCCGCTTACCGGCAGCGATTTGTACAGCTTCCGGAAAACATCTGTTTGTGAATATGCCAGTCGGAGGAAGCTGACCAGCAGGTCGGGTGTGATGTAGTTGTATTGCGACAGTCCGCAACCGTCGGCAAGCCGGTAGTGTTTGGGATTGTCGCCCAGCTGTGTGATCAGGGTGCGGATGGCGTCCAATCCGGCTTCGGCGGTGATGTGCTTTTTGCCGGTGACCTGTGCACCCAATCGGCAGAGCATGGCTTCGGCATTCAGGTTATCGCTCTCTTTCATCATCCGATCGAGCACGTCCTGCATCGGTGTCTCGTAACGAACGACAAGCGTAGAGAGCGTATCGGCGGGCAGCGTACCGAATCCGTAGTGCATCTGCCCGTTGTTGATGCCGTTGTCGATGCCTTTGGCGCGCAACCGCTCGAGGAACGTGTGCATAAAGAAATGTTGTGAGGAATAGATGTTGACGCTACCCGTCAGTTTCCTGTCCACATTGCCGCTCACGAGGAGGCTGTTGCCGTGCTGCAACCAGTTGCGCGACACGCGGAAACGTCCTGCCGCAGGGGTGCGGCTCTTTGTCTCGTTCGTCACCGTGTAGTAGGTCGATGCCGGCACAAGCCCGACGGTTGCCGCACTGTCCCGACGGGTGGGCACGGCTGTTACGTCGACCTTTCCCTTGTTGAGCATCAACGGCGACAGGTAAGGCTGGAAGGCGGCGGGTGTATCGTCCCACATCCAGCCGCTGCCCCAGTAGAGAGAATCCTTCATGGAGACATCGCCCTTCACCTGTCCGGTAATGACCGAGAAGGGCAGGCGGGCTACCGCGTCGACGAGCGAATCGAGCGCTGCATCGCCGAACTCGGGATCGAACCCGCCCACCACGTACAGGTCGCCGTGCAAGGTATCGCGGGCGATTGTGCCGTGGTACCACACTTCGGTGCGAAACGGTTCGTCGGCTGCCGGCTGCACCAGCGAAGTGATGGCTGTGAGCAGCTTCATGGTCGAGGCGGGGCGGGAGAGCTTGTCGCCGCCATATATATATAATGGTGTATTGGCAGTAAGGTCGTACACGGAGATGCCCACACTGCCGCCCGGCGGAAGGCTGCGTTTGATCAGCGTGTCCAGCCGGGCAGACAGGGAGGTTGTGTCGTTCGCAACGTCTTGCCCTGCCGCCGTGAGCGACAGGAGCAGCAAGCACCACATCCAGCTCAATCTCTTCATCCCGACAGGCTAAATGGTTTCTTTGAATATCTCGCACACGGTGGGATGGGGGAAGATCATCTTCTTCCAGTCGGATGCCTTCAGGCGCAACTCGACAGCCATGCCTGCCAGCGTGATGATCTCCGAAGCGGGATTGCCCAGCAGATGTGCCCCCAGCAGCGTATCGTCGGCAGCCAGCAGCAGTTTGCATACGCCGTTGACCCCTTCGTTTTCGGCGACAAACCTGCCCGAATAGCTCATCGGCAATTGCCGGATGCGGTATTCGATGCCTTGGCGTTGCAGGCTCTCTTCCGTCTCGCCCACGCCGGCAATCTCCGGATTGGTGTAGACCACGCCGGGGACGGCACGGTAGCTCATCACGTCGTCGATGCCCAGTATGTGATGCACTGCCACCTCGGCTTCGCGCACGGCGGTGTGTGCCAGCAGGGAGTATCCGGTCAGGTCGCCGCAAGCGTACACACCCGGCAGAGAGGTTTGCATGTGGCAGTCCACCGCGATGTTGCCCCGCTCGGTCTTCTTCAGGTCAAGATGCTCCAATCCGAATCCCTGCGTCACCGGACGGCGCCCTACGCTCATCAGCAGCTTCTCGGCAACCACCGAACCGGCGCCTTCGGCTTGCTCGTAGCTCACCCTCGCCTTGCCTTCCTCCGGCGATAGCGCCGTGACCTTGGCGCCGAGCAGGAAGTCGATGCCGCGTTTGGTATATTCGGCGCGCAGCAGGGCGGAGAGTTCCCTGTCCATGCCGCCCAGAATCTCGTCCATCATCTCGATGACGGTGACTTTCGTTCCCAGGCTGTTGAAGAACGAGGCAAACTCCATCCCGATAACCCCGCCGCCGATAATCGCCAACGAAGCGGGCAGCTCCTTGTTGTCGAGCGCGTTGCGGTGCGTCCAGTAGGGCACTTGGTCGATGCCCGCAATCGGAGGGACGAAGGTGTCGGAACCGGTGCAGAGTATCAGGTGCTCGCAGGTATAGGTCTGACCGGCGCACTGCACGTGGTTCTTGTCGGACACCACCGCTTCGCCCTGCACGATGGTTACCCCATGGGCAGTGAGTCTGTTCTTGATCCCCAGCACCAGCTTCCGCACCACCTTTTGTTTGCGGGCAATGATTTTGGGCAGGTCGAACGATACCTCCGCGGCGCCGACGGCATATTTTGCCGCGTGTCGGGCGCTGTCGTATATCTTGGCAGCGTAAAGCAATGTTTTGGTTGGGATGCACCCTTCGTTCAGGCAGACTCCCCCTACGTGCTGTTTCTCGAACAGCACAACGCTCAGTCCGGCTTTGCCGGCTGCTTCGGCAGCGGTATATCCTGCGGGACCGCCGCCAATAATGGCAATTTGACAGTTCATATAATATGCGATAAAAAGTATATTAAAGATGTGTTTTAGACTACGACCCTAGTCCACCTCTGGACTACGACCTAGTCCACCTCTGGACTACGACCTAGTCCACCTCTGGACTACGACCTAGTCTACCTCTGGACTACGACCCTAGTCTACCTCTGGACTACGACCCTAGTCCAGAGGTAGACTAGGGTCGTAGTCTGTGCGGAGGCTGGAGCCGGCTGTTTTTTCAGAGCGGTACATACTCCACGAATGCCTCCATGGCTTCATAGGATGCCATGCCGAGCTTGTCGTAAAGTTCGGCAGTGCCGCGGTTGCGGTCTTCGCTGCGTTGCCAGAACAGTCGTTCGTCGTTGCCGAGGAAGGGTGCGCTCTCCATTTGCGACTGGTGCTTGAGGATGGCATTGCGTTTGGCGCGCAACTCTTCGGGACTGATGGGTACCACCATCTCGATGTTCTCTATCTCCCACTCTGCCCAGGCGCCCCGGTACATCCAGATGCGGCACTCCTTGAGCCACTTGGCGCCCTCTTCCTTCTCCATGTCGATGGCGGCAAAGACGGCATCGGTGCAGACGCGGTGTGTGCCGTGGGGGTCTGCCAGGTCGCCGGCAACGAATACCTGATGCGGTTTGATTTCGCGCAGGAGGTTGCGCACAATCTCCACGTCGGCTTCGCTCAGCGGGTTCTTCTGTATCTTCCCCGTTTCGTAGAACGGCAGGTCGAGGAAGTGGCAGCGGCTGAGGGGGATGTTGTTGTACATGCAGGCGGTGCGTGCTTCGCCGCGGCGGATGAGTCCCTTGAGGGTGAGCACGTCGCGCGTGTCCATGTCGCCGTCTTTCTTCTGGCTGAGGAACTCCCTGACTTCGGCATACTTCTCGCTGATCACCTTGTCTTCGCTGTTGCTGAAGAGCTGGTTGAATCCGTTGATAAAGTGCAGGAAACGAACCACCTCTTCGTCGCCCACGGCAATGTTGCCCGATGTTTCGTAGGCGATGTGCACCTCGTGCTTCTGTTCCACCAGCCGGCGGAGGGTGCCACCCATGGAGATGACATCATCGTCGGGGTGCGGCGAGAAGACAAGCACCCGCTTGGGATAGGGCTTGGCGCGTTCGGGGCGGTAGGTGTCGTCGGCATTGGGCTTGCCTCCCGGCCATCCGGTGATGGTGTGTTGCAGGTCGTTGAATATCTTGATGTTTACATTGTAGGCAGAGCCATACAGGGCAAGCAGCTCGCTGAGACCGTTCTCGTTGTAATCCTTGTTGGTCAGCTTCAGGATGGGCTTGCGGGTGCGCTGGCACAACCAGACGATGGCGTTGCGGATGAGCTTGTCGTCCCACTCGCACGAGGTCACTAACCAGGGGTAGTGTATGCGTGTCAGGTTGCCCGCAGCCGACAGGTCGATCACAACCCGTGCGTGGTTGTGCGTTTGCAGGTAGGAGGCGGGTATGGTGTCGGTCACCGCTCCTTCGACGCACTCCTTAATCATGCCGGCTTTGTTCTCCCCCCATGCCATGAGGTACACCCTTTTGGCGGAGAGGATGGTGGAGATGCCCATGGTGATGGAGCTGACGGGAGTGCTCTCCATGCTGCCGAACATCTTGGATGCCTCGTTGCGCGAAGCGTTGTCGAGCAGAATCAGCCGGGTGGTCGAGTTCAGGCGCGAGCCGGGTTCGTTGAAGCCGATGTTGCCCACACGTCCGATGCCGAGCAGCGCCGCATCCAGTCCGCCGTAGCTCTCGATGCGCTGCTCGTAGAGGCGGCAATATTCGAAGATGGTGTCTTGGGGAATGGTTCCGTCGGGGGAGAAGATGTTCTGTTTGTCGATATCCACATGGTCGAGAAACATCTCCTTGAGCGAGTTCAGGTTGCTGTTGATGGCATCGGGAGAGAGCGGATAGTACTCGTAGAGGTTGAAGATGATGACGTTGCGGAAGCTCAGTCCTTCCTGCTTGTGCATCCGGATGAGGGCGGTGAAGAGGTTGCGCGGTGAGTTGCCGCCGGGGAGCGCCAGGACGAAGAATCTGCCGTCGCGTTGCTTCTCGCGAATCAGTTCGGCTATCTCCTTGGCGATGTGATTGGCTCCCTCTTCGGGGGTTTCGTAGATGTCGGTCGGAATCTTCTCCAGGCGGGTCAATACCGACCGTTCGAAAGCGTTCTCGGGCTTGTAATAGCGGGGTGATACCCGGTTGAGCGTGATCTGTGAACTAAGATTGGTCTTCATAAATGTTGTATTAAGTTGATATTGAAAGCTTCGATGCTCTCAATCAGGCAGCAAAAGTACGGAAAGTCTGTTTACGAGACACACATCAAGGGTCACATTTTTCCAACTCCGGGCATCCCATGCGCTATCTCAGCATCGGCATGATGTACGACCAGTGGGTATGTATGATCTTCCATTGCCCGTCGTCTTGCCGGACGTACACCTCCGTGCAGTTCCAGCGATAGAAGTCGTCGCGTTCGTGTGCGTGCAGGTTGAACGAGAGCACGGCTGCCGAATCGTTGATGATTTGGACTTCGGGGTTGAGCATGGCAAATTTGTCGACGTTGATTTGTCCGCGCAGCTTGTCGTAATAAGCCTTGATGGCATCATAGCCGTCGAGTCTCCGGTCTAACGACGGGTCGAAGTAGGTATAATCTTCGGCATACAGTTCCATATAAGCATCGGGGTTTCCTTCGTTCCATGCTTCCAGGGCTGCCTTCTCCAAGGCAATGATGTGTTGTTTAATTGTTCGTTCCATTTGATTAATCCGTTTATTTGTAATGCCACAAAGGTAATCTTTATTTCTGATACAAAACAAAGAATGCGGCATAAGTATAACGCACGTTATTTGGAAGAGACGAATACAACACATCGTTCTCTGCGCGAATCCAACAGGAAGAGTGGGTATAATCGATAAGCAATTACTACTTTTGCCCCCATTATTCATTGAACGAACATTGATATGGCATTTCAAATCGGAGACAAGATTCCCGAGGTGCTGGGCAAAGACCAGCACGGGAACGTGATTACGGCAAGCAAGTATGCCGGACGGAAATTGGTTCTTTACTTTTATCCCAAGGACAGCACATCGGGCTGCACAGCCGAGGCGTGCAGTTTTCGCGACCGTTACGCAGCGTTGCGCAGGGAAGGGTATGAGGTAGTGGGTGTGAGTGTGGACGGAGAGCAGTCGCACCGGAAGTTTATCGAGAAGCAGCAACTGCCGTTCGACCTGATTGCCGATACCGACAAGACGTTGGTGGAGCAGTTTGGCGTGTGGGGCGAGAAGAGCCTGTACGGACGCAAGTATATGGGCACTTTCCGCACCACCTTTATTATTAATGAGCAGGGCGTTATCGAGAAGATATTCTCACCCAAGGAGATAAAGACCGCTACTCATGCCGAACAAGTGATGGGACATCCGTAAAGAGTTCGACCTGCCGTGCGTGGTGCGCCACAAAAGCGGAGGGGCAGGTATCTCCCGAAGCTACAATGTCGTGTATCACGTGCTGCTTGTTCTTGCCGGTGACGAAGAAGACAAGGCTTCGCGCATTGAAGAGCGTCGTACCCGTCATGCCCACGCGCTGTTGCCCGGTATAGGGGTTGAAGCTGATTTCGTAAGGATGGAGCATGCCTGAGAGCAGGTACTCCTGTCCGGGAAAGATGGATGCCGTGTGTCCGTCGTCGCCGGCGCCGAGCAGTATTATATCGAACATGGGGGCGCCGTTGGTGCCTTTCGGTACGTAGCTGCGCACCACATTGGAGTAGCGCAAGGCTTCCGCTGCCGGATCGTTGGCGCCGCAGATGGGGTGGATATATTCCTCGGCAATGGGAACCTTACTCAGCAGCAGGTTGTGCATGGTACCGTAGTTACTGTCGGAGTTATCGGCGGGCACGCACCGTTCATCGACCCAAAAGATGCGCATACGCTTCCAGTCCGTGTCGGCACGATACTCGTTCGCCCAAAGGTCGAACATGAGCGACGGGGTGGTACCGCCGCTGAATGCGATATGGAAAATCTTCTCCGGCTGTTCTTCCATCAGCCGGATGATGTGTCGAATAAGGGCGTGGGCGGTTTCGGCAGTAGTTCTATTGGGATATACCTTCATGATTCGTATGACTCCTCTCTTCTATAATTCACAATACTCTTCTGTGTGGGTCAGGTTCTTGCAGGGATTCGTCCAGTCGGCATCGTGCTCATGCATCAGGGCTTCGCTTTCCAGCGGACCCCACGTGCCGGCGGGATAGCCGTACAACGGAGCTTCGGGGTGCTCCTTCCAATAATCCAGTACGGGGTCGAAGAATCGCCACGACGCTTCAACCGCATCGCTGCGGGTGAAGAGGGTCGGGTCGCCCTGTATGCAGTCTTCGATCAGCCGGGCATACGCATCGCCTACGGGGATGCCTCCCAACCGGTCGTAGGTGAAGTCCATCTCGACCTGCTTGACGTTGAACCCCGAACCGGGCTGCTTCATACCGAACTTCAGCACCATCCCTTCGTTGGGTTGCAAGCGCAGTATCAGGGTGTTGGCGCCCGGATAGCTGAACATCCGGTGGGGCGCTTCACGGAAGTGCACCACAATCTCCGTCACCTTGGTGGGCATCTGCTTGCCGGTGCGGATGTAGAAGGGTACGCCGTTCCACCGCCAGTTGTCGATGCCTATCTTCATGGCGATGTAGGTCTCCGTGCGCGAGTCGGCAGCAACGTTCTGCTCGTCGCGATAACCTGCTTTGGCGCCTGCGGCAGTATACTGTCCGCGTACAATGTGCTCGTTGAGGTCTTCGGTTGTCAGTGGGGTGAGCGATTCGTACACCTTCACCACTTCGTTGCGGAAGAGGTCGGCAGTGAATCGTGCCGGAGGCTCCATGGCAGTGAGCGCCACGAGCTGAATCAGGTGGTTCTGCACCATGTCACGCAGGGCACCCGAGCCTTCGTAATAGCCGCCGCGCTGTTCGATGCCGAGGTTTTCGACGGCGGTCACCTCTACGTAGTCAATGTAATTGCGGTTCCACAGCGGCTCGAAGATACCGTTGGCAAAGCGCATAGCCAGTATGTTCTGTGCGGTTTCCTTGCCCAGAAAGTGGTCGATGCGGTAGATTTGCCGCTCTTCGAACACGGAGGCATAGACGGCATTGAGCTGCTGTGCCGATGGCAGGTTGTAACCAAACGGCTTCTCCACGATGATGCGGGTATCGGGTCGGTTCAGTCCGGCGCTCTTCAGGTGTTGGGGAATGACGCCGTAGAGCGAAGGCGGAGTTGCCAGATAGAACAGCAGGTTGTCGGGTTGCGCCTCGCCGGTCAGCGCTTGCAGGCGTTGGTCGAGCAGGGCATATCCCTCCGGCTGTTCGGGATCCATGCTTAAATAGTGCAGGTGGGTGCCGAACGTCTCTTCCGGCTGTATGTGCTCGCGGAAGCTTTCGTCGGTATAGTGCGTACGTGCCACACCCAGTACGACAAACTGTTCGGGCAACCGCTGCTCTTTGTACAGCGAGTAGAGTGCCGGCATCAGCTTGCGCTTGGTCAAGTCGCCCGATGCACCGAATATAATCATTGCAAACATGGTCGTCTCATTAAACATTATAGCTGCCCGCCTTTGTGGTTCCTCCGTGTCCTGTCCAGTTTTCGTGGAAGAACTTGCCGCGCGGCCGGTCTGTGCGTTCGAAGGTGTGAGCGCCGAAGTAGTCGCGTTGTGCCTGTAGCAGATTGGCAGGCAGGCGGGGTGATGTGAGTGAATAGAAATAGTTCAGCGCCGACGAGAATGCCGGTACGGATATTTCGGCTTGCAACGCCGTAGCGACCACCCGCTTCCATGCGGGCAGCAGTTGCCGAATCTCTTCGGTGAAATAGGGCGCCAGCAACAGGTGTTGCGGTTTGTCGGCAGCCTCGAAAGCGGCGGCAATGTCGTTGAGGAAAGCGCTCCTGATGATGCAGCCGCCCCGCCAGATACGGGCAATGGAGGAGAGGTTGAGTTGCCAGCCGAACTTCCGCGATGCCTCGTCGAGCGTGGAGAAGCCTTGTGCATAAGAGACCAGCTTGGAGGCGTAGAGCGCCGCGCGAATGGCTTCTATCAGCTCCTCTTTATCACCGTTTTCTGCCGGTTGGATGTGGGGGAAATGGGGAGCCGCCGCCATGCGCAGCTCTTTCTGTGCCGACAGGCTGCGCTCGAACACGGCAGTGGCAATCAGCTCGAGCGGGGTTCCCAGCTCCATGGCATTGATAACCGACCATTTGCCGGTGCCTTTCTGTCCGGCGGCATCGAGGATGTTGTCTATCAGATACTGACCGTTGGCTTCTTTGTGCCGCAGGATGTACGAAGTAATCTCTATCAGGTAGCTGCGCAGCTTGCCGCGGTTCCACGTTTCGAAGATCGCTGCCATCTCCTCGTTGCCGAGGCGGAGGAGGTGCTTCATCAGCCAATAGGCTTCGGCAATGAGCTGCATATCGCCGTATTCGATGCCGTTATGTATCATCTTGACAAAGTGTCCCGAGCCTGCCGGACCGATCCAGTTGCAGCAGGGTACGCCGTCGTCGGCAACGGCGGCGATGCTTTGCAGGATGGGTATGAGGTCTGTCCAGGCTGTGCCCGAGCCACCGGGCATGATGGCAGCGCCGTTCAGGGCGCCTTCCTCGCCGCCCGAGACGCCGGCGCCTACAAAGCGGAAGCCTTTCTGCTCTGCCAACGCCACGCGGCGGTTGGTATCTTCGTAATTGGAGTTGCCGCCGTCTATCAGTATGTCGCCTGCTTCCAAGTGGGGAAAGAGTTGTTCCATGAGTTGGTCTACCGCTTCGCCGGCACGCACCATCATCATGATTTTGCGGGGGCGGGCAATGGAGGCGGTAAACGCTGCCAGGTCGGTGTAGCCTTCGATGTGTTTGTGCTTGCCGCGTCCGTTGACGAAACGTTCCACCACACCCTCTTCGACGCCCGGCACGGTGCGGTTATACACCGATACGTTCCAGCCCTTACTCTCCATGTTGAGTGCCAGGTTCTCACCCATCACTGCCAATCCGATAAGACCTATATCCGTTTTAGAAAGATTCTTCATTGTTATATTCGTTTGTTGTACTAAGATGTTATTATCAAGTTCGTTACGATAAGCCAAAAGTGAAACAAACGTTGACGTATTTTGTTCAACGCGAGCAGGCGCACGGAGCTGCCCTGACGGAACGGCTACGCTACCCTAACGGAACAGTTACGCTACCCTAACGGAACGGCTACGTTATCCCAATGCAACAACTGCGCTGTCCTAACGTAACAACTGCGTTGTCCCAATGCAACAACTACGCTGTCCCAACGTAACAAATGCGCTGTCCCAATGCAACGGCTGCACCGACCGAAAAAGGACTCATTGCCCTTCCGAACACGCTTTTTTTGTTTTTTTATATGACCATGTAACCTATCCGTAAGCTTTTGTAACATACACGTATGTTTGTGTAATGTATACGAAAACATCTGTAACCGATTCCTTTGGTTATGTAGCATTTACTGTCTACTTTTGTCGACAAGATTTAGTGTCTAATCCCCATTCATTTTACTAACAGCAATTGATAAAAAACCATGGACAAAAAAAACAAGCACCTTGCACTCGCCTTACTCGTTGCATCTACCCTGATGGCTTGTGGAGGCAGTCAAACGGAACCGACGCTGAAAGAGGCGTTGAAAGACAAATTCCTCATCGGCGTAGCCTTGAACAGCTGGCAAACCTCCGGGCGCGACACAGCGGCTGTTGCCATCGTGCAGAAGCAATTCTCTGCCATCGTACCCGAAAACTGCATGAAGCAGTCGGTGATTCATCCCGAACCCGACCGCTACGACTTCACCCAAGCCGACGAGTTTGTAGCCTTCGGTACTGCCAACAACCTCTGGATAACCGGACACTGCCTGGTATGGCACTCGCAACAGTCACGCTGGTTCTGCACCGACGAGAACGGTGACAATGTCTCTCCCGAAGTACTCAAACAGCGGATGAAAGAACACATCTACACCGTAGTAGGCCGCTACAAGGGCAAAATCAAAGGATGGGACGTTGTGAACGAAGCCATCCTCGAAGACGGTTCCTATCGCAATAGCAGACTCTACCAGATTCTGGGCGAGGAGTTCATCCCGCTGGCATTCCAGTATGCACACGAAGCCGACCCCGACTGCGAACTCTATTACAACGACTACAACGAGTGGTATCCGGCTAAGCGCGCCACCGTGGTACGCCTCATCAAGACCCTCAAGGAACGCGGACTGCGCATCGACGGCATCGGCATGCAGGGACACGTAAGCATGACAAACCCCACCATCGAGGAGTATCAGGCAACTATCAACGATTACGTAGGCGCCGGTGTGAAGGTGCTCGTGACCGAACTCGACATGAGCGCACTGCCCGAACCGCGACCCATGGGCGGCGCCAACATCTCCGACCGCGAAGCTTACCGCAAGGAAATAGACCCCTACAAAGAGGGATTGCCCGATTCCGTATCGGTGAAATGGACCAACCGCATGGCAGAACTCTTCGACCTCTTCATGAAGAACAGCGACAACATGTTGCGCGTGACCCAGTGGGGAGTAACCGACGCTACGTCGTGGAAGAACGGATTCCCCGTGCCCGGACGCACCGACTATCCGCTGCTCTTTGACCGCCAGAACCAACCCAAGCCGGTGGTACAGCGGATCATTGAAGACGCAAAGAAGTTTTAATGACACACATCTTCATAAGCATAAATATTAAAAAACAAACTTTTGTGTTTCAATAGTGTATTAGAGCAAAATACGCTTCATACTGCCTCCTCTGCGAAGAGGCGGCAGTTTTTTTCTTTATGAGATAAGTACCATTTAATCCCCCTATCATTATGAAACAGAAAATCACCGCTTTAATGATTACGCTCTGCGCCCTCTCCGCCGCTGTGGGCAGCCTGTCGGCGCAAGACAAGAATTTCCATATTTACCTCTGCTTCGGACAGTCGAACATGGAGGGCGCCGCCCGCCTGACCCCTGCCGACAAAGAGGGCATCAGCGACCGCTTCCGCATGATGGCTGCACTCGACTGCCCCGACCTGGGACGCGAGATGGGACACTGGTACACCGCCGTGCCGCCGCTTGCCCGCTGCAACACCGGACTGACCCCTGCCGACAACTTCGGACGCACCCTGGTCAGCCGGTTGCCCGAGCACATCCGGGTAGGCGTCGTGCTGGTAGCCATCGGAGGCTGCAAGATAGAGATGTTCGACAAGGACAACTACCAGCCGCAGGTGGCAGTTGCCCCCGACTGGCAGGCACCCATGATTGCGGCTTATGGCGGCAACCCCTACGCACGCCTCGTCGAGCTGGCTAAGCTGGCACAGAAAGACGGCGTTATCAAAGGCATCCTGATGCATCAGGGCGAATCGAACACCGGCGAAAAAGAGTGGCTCGAGAAGGTGAAGAAGGTGTACAACAACCTGCTTGCCGACCTCAACCTGAACGCCGCCGACGTGCCCCTGCTGGCAGGCGAGGTGGTCGGAGCCGACCAGGGAGGCGTGTGCGCTTCGATGAACAGCATCATCGACCAGCTGCCGGAAACCATCCCTACGGCACACGTGGTGTCGTCGAAAGGATGCACCGACGCTTCGGACAACCTGCACTTCGACACCGCCGGTTATATGGAACTGGGCAAGCGATACGCAGCTACCATGCTCGACCTGCTGAGCGTGAAGCACGACATCTGGCCGTCGGCATGGCGCAACCCCGTCGTTCAGACGCACTACACCCCCGACCCGGCGCCAGTAGTATTCGGAGATACCTTCTACCTCTACACCGGTCAGGACGAACCGGGCTACGGTTTCTTTACCATGAACAACTGGCGCATCTACTCCTCGCAGGACATGGTGAACTGGACTGACCACGGCATCCCATTGTACTTAGAAGACTTCAAGTGGGCAAAAGACCGCGCATGGGCTTCGCAGTGCATTGAGCGCGACGGCAAGTACTACTGGTACATCTGCGCCACCACACAAGACGGTCGCGGCATGGCAGTCGGCGTAGCCGTAGCCAACTCACCCACCGGTCCCTTCAAAGATGCCATCGGGAAGCCGCTCATAGAAGGAAGCTGGGACAACATCGACCCCTCCGTGTTTATCGACGACGACGGACAGGCATATCTCTACTGGGGCAACCCCACGGTGAACTGTGTCCGTCTGAATCGCGACATGATTTCCTACTCGGGCGAGGTTATACAGATGGAACAGACGGTAGAGAGCTTCGGCGGCGTGAAGTCGCGCGACCGCAACCTCACTGCCAACAACAAGGACACGTATGTAGAAGGTCCGTGGTTCTACAAACGCGGCAATAAATACTACCTGCTCTATGCCGCCGGAGGCATTCCCGAACATATCTCCTACTCCCTGAGCGACTCGCCCGTCGGGCCGTGGAAGTACATGGGTCAGGTCATGCCGCTGCAACCTACCAACAGCTTCACCAACCACTGTGGGGTAGCCGACTACAAGGGACACTCGTACTTTGCCTATCACACCGGTCTGCTGCCGGGCGGCGAAGGGTTCGGACGCGCCACCTCACTCGAAGAGTTCACCTACAACGCCGACGGCACCCTGCCCACCATCCTGATGACCCGCGGGGGAGTAGACCCCATAGGTACACTCAACCCGTATCGCCGCGTAGAGGCGGAAACCATTGCCTGGTCGGGCGGCGTATCGACCGAAGAGAATGCCAAAACCGGCGTCTATGTATCGAACATTCACAACGGCGATTCCATCATTGTGCGTGAAGTAGACTTCGGAACCGCCTCGCCCCGCCAATTGACCGTTGCCATAGCCAGCGCCCTGCAAGGCGGTACGCTGGAAGTACGTGCCGGCAAACCGACAGGTACACCGATTGCCACCGTAGCGGTGCCCCGCACCGGCGGATGGGAGCATTGGCAAACGATAACCGTACCCGTTACGGGACAGGTCACCGGCGTGCACGACCTCTACTTTAAGTTCCGCGGCCACTTCGACCGCAATGGCGACAAGCTGTTTAACTTCGACTACTGGCAGTTTGCGAAGTGATGAAATAAGATATAAATGATGCAAATCAGGCAGATGCCCCCCAATCTGCCTGATTTGCATCATTTGTTTCCGTTTATATCCATGTATCAGCCTTATCTACAAGAAATAACCGTAGCTTTGCCGAAAAATCTATTCTTAAATACTCCATGACTCATGAAACATTTCCTTTCCTGCTGTTTCCTGCTGTTTGCCGTGCCCATGCTACACGCGCAACCGGCTGAAGCCACTGCCGACGTCAACGGGCAGCGGATTACCATCACGTTCTACACCCCTACCACGGTGCGCATCCTGAAAGCGCCCGCAGACCGGACGTACGAAAAGCAAAGCCTTTCCGTCACCGCCCAACCTACCCTCCAGCCGGCGGCTATCACCATCCGCCGCACATCAGGCAGCCTGCAACTCACCGGCAGCCAGCTGCGCGTAGCATTAAACCTGCACACCGGCACCCTCACCTTCTCCACCCCGCACGGCAAGAAGCTCTTGCTGGAAAAAGCGGCAGCCGGATTCAACCCTTTCGATGATGCAGGCACCAAGACCTTCACCGTCAGCCAGTCGTTCCGGCTCGATAAGGACGAAGCCCTTTACGGCTTGGGACAGCTACAGAACGGGAAAATGAGCCAGCGCAACCAGCGCAAGTACATGATACAGGGCAACACCGAAGACTTCACCAACATCGTTCAGTCGGTGAAGGGCTACGGACTGTTCTGGGACAACTACTCGCCTACCACCTTTGCCGACACGCCCGAAGAGACCTCGTTCACCTCCGAGGTGGGCGACTGCGTAGACTATTACTTCATGTACGGCGGTAGCGCCGACGGCGTGGTGGCAGAGATACGCGCACTCACGGGAGACGTGCCCCTGTTCCCCCTGTGGGCTTACGGCTTCTTCCAGAGCAAGGAACGCTACAAGACCCAGTGGGAAACGGCAGGCATCGTGCGCCGCTACCGCGAGTTGAACGTGCCGCTCGACGGTGTGATTCAGGACTGGCAATACTGGGGCGACAACTACCTGTGGAACGCCATGGAGTTTCTCAACCCCGACTTCCCCCGCCCCAAGCAGCTGACGGACGAAATACACGGCATGAACGCCCGCCTGCTGATCTCCGTCTGGGCATCGTTCGGACCCATGACCAAGCCTTACCGCGAAATGCAACCCCAAGGGATGCTGCTCGACTTCCACACATGGCCTGAGTCGGGTCTCTCCGCCTGGCCGCCGCGCATGGACTACCCCTCGGGCGTACGCCCCTACGACCCATTCAACCCCGAAGCGCGCAATATCTACTGGAAGTACCTCAACAACGGCATCTTCTCGACCGGCGTCGACGGCTGGTGGCTCGACTCCACCGAACCCGACCACCTCAGTTTCAAGCCCGAAGACTTGAACCTCCGAACCCACCTCGGCTCGTTCCGCCGCATGCGCAATGCCTATCCGTTGGTGTCGGTGGGAGGCGTGTACGATCATCAACGGCAGACCACCTCCGACAAGCGGGTGTTCATCCTCACCCGTTCGGCATTTGCCGGACAGCAACGCTATGGCGCCAACACCTGGACGGGCGACGTGCAAGCCTCGTGGGAGGTGCTGGCGCGACAGATACCTGCCGGACTGAACTTCTCGCTCTGCGGCATTCCGCACTGGAACAGCGACATCGGCGGCTTCTTCCTAGGTCAATATCCGCGCCGCACCGCCGACCCCGACTATCGCGAGCTGTTCCTGCGCTGGTTGCAGTTCGGCACCTTCTGCCCCATGATGCGTTCGCACGGCGCCGACGCCGCCCGCGAAATCTGGGAGTTCGGTAAGAAGGGCGAACCCCTCTACGACACCATCGAAAGCTTCATCCGCCTGCGCTATTCGCTGATACCTTATATATATAGCACCTCGTGGGAGGTGTCGGCACACCGTTCCACCTTCATGCGCGCCCTCGTGATGGACTTTGCCGCCGACAAGCGGGTATGGGACATCAACGACCAGTACATGTTCGGATCGTCACTGCTGATATGCCCCGTCACCCGACCGTCGACAGAAACCACGCAGCGTAGCGTCTATCTGCCCAAAGGCACGGTGTGGTACGACTTCTGGAGCAACAACACCGTCAAAGGCGGGACAACCGTCGTTCAGCAGACCCGGCTCGACCGCATACCGCTCTACGTGCGTCAGGGTGCCATCCTACCCATCGGTCCCGACGTGCAATACACCGGAGAGAAACGGTGGGACAAGCTCCGGATCCGCATCTACCCGGGCGCCGACGGCACCTTCACCCTCTACGAAGACGAGTTCGACAACTACAACTACGAGCAGGGCAAATGCACCGAGATAGCGTTTGCGTGGAACCAGTCGAAGCGCACCCTCACCATCGGTGCACGCAAAGGCAGCTACAACGGCATGCTTGTCACCCGCACCTTCGTCATCCAACAAGCCGGCACCGACGCGACGAAAGAGGTGACGTACAACGGAGAAGCGCTCACCGTGCCGCTCTGACCCCCATCCGCCAACGAGACCATTTGTACATTAATAATAATTTATAAAGCATGATTTACATGAAACATTTATTACTTCTCTCGCTCCTTGCCACCATGCTCTCCCTGTCGGCACAGCCGCAGCGGGGCGGCATCGAACGCGCCACGCAGGCAAGCCCCGACGGCGCGCTCAAGGTCAACCTCTCCTTCTTCCGCGGATACGCCTCCTACGACGTGACCTACAACGACAAGCCGATGCTCGAACGCTCGCCCCTCGGCTTAGACACCTCCATCGGCAGCTTTGCCGAAGGGCTGAAGCCGATCGGCGCCACCGTGCGCACCGTCGACGAGACCTACTACCTGCCCCACGCCAAAGCCCGTGAGGTGCACTACACCGCCAACGAGTGGACGCAGACCTGCCTGAACAGCGCCGGCGATACGCTGCAAATCATCTTCAGCATCAGCAACAACGACATCGCCCTGCGCTACCGCCTCGCCTCGCCCCAACAGTTCCGCTGCACCATCCTGCGCGAACGCACCGGCTTCAACTTCCCCCAACAGACCACCACCTTCATCACCCCGCAAGCCCCGTGGGGCGAAGGCTTCGCCAAGAGCAAGCCCAGCTACGAAGAACCCTACGTCACCGACGAGCCGATAGGCATGCGCTCGCAATACGGACTGGGATATACCTTCCCCGCACTCTTCCGCATCGGTAACGACGGATGGGTGCTGCTCTCCGAGACCGGCGTTGACGGCAACTACGTCGGCAGCAAGCTCAGCGAATCGTCGCGCGACGGACTCTACACCATCGCCTTCCCCGAACCGCAAGAGAACGCCTCCGTGGGCGATGCCACCGTCACCGCCGCCCTGCCCCTCTACACCTCGTGGAAAACCATCAGCGTGGGCGAGACACTCAAACCCATCGTGGAGACCACCTCGGCATACAACACCGTGAAGCCGCTCTACCAGCCAAGCATCGACTACCGCCCGGGCAAAGGCACCTGGAGCTGGATTCTGTGGCAAGACGACAGCTGCAACTACAACGACCAGGTCACCTTCATCAACCTGGCAAGCACGCTGGGCTTCGAATACATCCTCATCGACGCCTGGTGGGACACCCGCATCGGACACGACGGCATCGCCAAGCTGGCACGGTACGCCGCCACCAAAGGGGTGAACATCATCCTGTGGTACAACTCCAACGGCTCGTGGAACGACGCCCCGCAAGGACCGCGCAACAAGATGGTCAATGCCCCCGAACGCCAGCGCGAGATGGCATGGATGCAGTCCATCGGCGTGAAAGGCATCAAAGTGGACTTCTTCGGCGGCGACAAGCAGGTCACCATGAAGTACTACGAAGACATCCTGACCGACGCCAACCGCTACGGCATTGCCGTCAACTTCCACGGCACCACCCTGCCGCGCGGCTGGGAGCGCATGTTCCCCAACTTCATCACCGCCGAGGCGGCGCTGGTCTCCGAGAACCTGGTCTTCAGCCAGGGCTTTGCCGACAGCGAGGCACACACCGCCACCCTGCTCCCCTTCATCCGCAACGCTGTGAGCAGCATGGACTTCGGACCGGTATTCTTCAGCCCCCGCTTCTCCAAAAGCGCCGACCGCGGCACCATCCGCCGCACCACCGACGCCTATCAGGCAGCGTCGGCAGTGCTCTACCAGTCGGGCATCCAGCACTTCGGCATCGTGCCCGACAACCTCAAGACGATGCCCGACTACCTGCTCGACTACATCAAGAAGGTGCCCACCGCGTGGGACGAGACGCGCTTCGTCGACGGCTACCCGGGTAAGTACGTCGTCATTGCCCGCCGACAGGGCGACCACTGGTACGTAGCCGCTGCCAATGCCGAGCCGCAAGCCAAGAAGCTCATGCTCACCCTGCCCTGGCTCGCCGGACAAGAGGTAAAGCTTATCAGCGACGCCGGCAACGGCACCCTCGGCTCCACCTTCAAAACGGTCAAGGTCGACAAGAACGGACGCCTCACCGTCACCCTGCAAACAGGCGGCGGCATGGTTCTCTTTTAGGCGACGTTTAGAGACAGCTCCATTGAGCGTTACTTCGCGTGTTGACACACTTACTGTCCAGAGACGTTGGACAGCCTGTCCAACGACTCGGGACAAGCTTGTCCAAAGACTCTGGACAACCTGTCCAACGACTCTGGACAGTAACGGCGCATTTCTCACACAGAGATGCGCCGTTTTTTAT
>JAISGR010000118.1 GCA_031262995.1 Prevotellaceae bacterium
TCGAAGCCATAGCCGGCATTTTCGCAGAGGTTTGCTACGCGGAACAGTTTCGCTATTACCGGATTGCGGGGAATGGTGACATCCTCGTTGAGCAGTTCCTTGACCGGTCGGGGCAATGCGCCCGGGTTTTCAAACTCAATGCGATTGGTGAACACACGAATGCGCGGCTTCATTGGGCTGAAGAAATCGGAGTGCATGAGGAGGTTGACTAATGCTTCTCTGAGTGCGTCCTGCTGTTTGGTGTCTTCGTGTCCGATACCCATGTCGCCGATATAGAGCGGGTTGTCGGCATAGATGCGTATTCGCTGGAACAGCACAAAGTAATATTCCCACAGATTTTCTTGCTCCTGAATGCGATAGGTGTAGCGTGGCTCGGCATCGGCATAAGAGAGACCGGGTATTTCGAGATAATCCACCCGGAAGTCGGGAAAGCTGTCTTGTATCTCTTCGTTGCGACCGAGCATCAGCAGACCGCCGTAAGTCAGTTTGCCGTCTTTCACTATTTGGAGTTTGCGATTAAATGTTTCGTCGTCCAGCGCGTTGTACGAAAGCTCGGGCATCATGCGTTTGAGGTAGCCGCGGAAATTTTTGTATGAGGACGGATTGAGCGAATCGGGCGTGGTGCCATCGACTGTTTTCGCCGACATGCTGCCGAACGATTGGTCGCGGTAAAGTGCATTGATTTCGTGCTCTGTTGCCCGTTGGTCGCCGCTTGCCGTACGGATAAACGTGTTTTGCAGGGCATTGAAATAGACCGGCTTCTTGTCTGCCGACGGAATATAGAACGCCAGCACGGTCATGCCATCAATGATATACTTCCGACATTCGGGCATAATCACCAGATTGAATTTCTGTTTATTACGCAGTGTGGTTGTGAAGTCCTGCTCTATCTTTTCGGGATGCTCAACGCCCACTACCTCATATCTTTTCCCTTGCTGAGACACGCCAAAGACAATCCATCCGCCTGCCGCGTTGGAGAATGCGCTTACCGTTTCCCATACATTCTTCGGGAGTTCGTGCGATGCTTTTTTTACTTCGAAGTCGTCCCACTCTATGTCTGTAAGACGCTGAATCAGTGCTTCTTTGTTCATAGGGGGCAAAATTAGGGAGAATTATTGAAATGGGAGAACTCTGTTCTTCAAATTTGAGGTATTCCGTCATGTAAAAGCGGGGGAGCGGGAAATTGTGTGCTTTTTGTTTTGTCAAATCGAGCAGCAAGCATATCGAATCAAGCAAGGATGTGTTGAATCAAGCAATCGTGTGCTGAATCGAGCAAGTCTATGCCGATTTGAGGCAAAGAATTATCAATTAGAGCAAATGCAAAAAAGTGTTCAAGTCTACCTTTGCGCCGTTTTTCAGGAAACCGAAGTCCAACATTCATTCTAACGATATATCGACCTCACTTTGTGATAAACTTAAAACGAAGCAACCTTTATTTATGAATAACCAACATTCAATTAACCAATATTATTTAGTATGAACATGTTTAACAGAAGAGATGCTTCCCGGTGTTGGAACCATCTCGCTATTTCTTGCCTGCTTTGTGCCGCGACCACCTCTGTTGCGGCACAAAACAATACAACAGACGTACTGATGGGCACGCAGGATACGGAGACCGTTATCCAGTCCGTCAGCACCGCTTCGGGCGACAAGGTGCAACACCGACCGGTCTTCCAGATGGAGGACGGATTCGGCGGCGTGCTGCCCGGTCTGTATATCACCATGCGACAAGGCTATGCGACCGAAAACAGAGGCTTCCTGCTGAGAGGACGGACGCCGCTGATCATCGTAGACGGTGTCCCCCGTTCGGACGCCAATATCCCCGCCAGTCAGATTGAGTCGATTTCGGTCATCAAGGATGCGCTGGGCGTAAACATGTATGGTACCTCCAGCGGCAACGGCGTGGTGTACATCAAGACCAAACGCGGATTGCGTTCGTCGATGAAGATTGACTTCACCGCGCAGCTGGCTTTCTCCTACCAGCTGTTCAAGCCCCGCTTTCTGGATGCTTACCGGTATGCCCAACTGCTGAACGAGGCACTTGCCAACGACGGTAAGGCGCCGCTCTACTCGGCGGTAGACCTGGAGTTGTACAAGAACGGCAACAGTCCCTACACGCATCCCGATGTGGACTGGCAGCAGACACTGCTGAACAACGTTGCACCGGTGCAGCAGTACAACCTGAACTTCTCCGGAGGAGGCACCTCTGCCCGCTATTTCATCGACCTGAATGTGTTCGACCAGGCAGGATTCCTCAAACAGGACAAGTCGGTCAACTCGTACCGCACCTCGGAGAACTTCAAGAAGTATTCGTTGCGTGCCAATACGGACATCAACATCACCGACCATACGCTGTTCACCGTGAACCTGTTCGGACAGATACTGCGCGAGAATACGCCCGGCAACACCGTGCAGAGCAGTATCTACCGCGATATGTACGCCACGCCCAACAGTGCCTATCCGGTGTTCAACCCCGACGGAACCTTGGGGTCAAGTCCCATCTACAAGAGCAACAACCTGTACGGACAAGCCATCTATTCGGGTTATAACTTCTACCCCACGACCGATTTCAATATCGATGTCAAGCTGGAGCACCGCTTCAAGGGCACCTTGCAGGGGTTGTACGTAAGCGGTCTCTACTCCTTCAACTCGTCGTACCGGGAGCAGCTGAAGCGCGACAAGAAGTTCGACTCCTATACCTACTGGAAGGAGCCGGGCGACCCCTCGGCAGACAGTCCGTCGAACTATATAAAGACCTCGTCGTCGGGGGCGCAGACCAACGAAACCGCCTACAACCGCCTGAACCGGTTGCAATATTTTGAGGTTGCCGCCGGTTACGACTTCCACGTCGACAAGCACAACATCCAAACCAAGGCGCTTTATACGTACAACGACTACATTGTGAGCGCCAAACATGTGGCGGTTGCCAAGAACGACTTCAGCCTCCGTGCCGAATACAACTACGACAAGCGCTATCTGGCAGAAGTAACGATGTCGGCAATGAGTATGAATCAGTTGAAGTCCGGCGAACGGTGGGGCTATTTCCCCGCGGCAGGCATCGGCTGGAACATACACAAGGAGGAGTGGTTCCATGCTTCCCAACTCGACCTGCTGAAGCTGCGCCTGACCTACGGCATGAGCGGTAACGACGGAACGGGCAGCTACTACCGCTCGGCGTCGGGCACCATGAGCAACTATTACTATACCTATATCCCTACCTACAAGACCACCAACAATGGCGCTTATCTGGGCAAAGACCCGGCGGGTAACATCATCCTGACAGAAGACAACTGGGGAGTGGTGACCCGGTGGGAGAAGATCTACCGCTTCAATGCCGGCGTGGATGTGGCTGCCTTCAACCGGACACTCACGGGAACGGTTGAGTTCTTCCATACGGTTTGCGACGGTGCCATGGCTACCGATGCGGGTAAGTCGGGCAACTACCTGATCGGCAAAGACATCCCCTCCACCAACATGCAGAAATACCGCCAGATGGGTGCGGAGCTGAGTGTGGGTTATCAAAACAAGTTCGGACAGGTATCGCTGTTTGCCGACGCCAACGCGCTCTTCTTCGTCACGAAGATGCTGCGCAACGGCGAGAATGCCTATCCCGAAGCCTATATGCAACGGGTGGGCGCTCCCTCGAGCGGCGCCATCTTCGGCTATGTGGCAGACGGACTTTTCCAGAGCCAGACCGAGATAAAGCGCTACCTGAGCACAGTCAAGATAGCCGATTACAGCCCCCAGCCGGGTGACATCCGCTACCGTGACCTGAACGGCGACAACATACTCGACGGAAAGGACATCAAGCTGATCAGCACCAAAGGCCCCCGCATCGAATACGGCTTTGCCTTCGGCGCCGCATGGAAAGGCTTTACGCTGACCACACAATGGCAGGGACTGGCGAACACGCAGACCACGGAAGGGACACAACCCTTCAGGCTCAACGCCCAGAACGGCTACGGACAGGCGCTGGTCGAACACCTCGACCGCTGGACACCCGAGAATCCCCAGGCAAGCTATCCGCGCATATCGGCTGTCGGCAATCCCTACAACACTCGTACCTCCACCTTCTGGATGAAGAACTCGAGCTATCTGCGCCTGAAAAATATCGAACTCTCCTACCAACTGCCGGCGCCCCTCGTCAAGGGTACGCCGATGTCGGGCGTGAAGGTGTTCGTGAATGCCTATAACCTGCTGACCCTTACCGGACTGAAGGATGTTGATCCGGAGCTGTTGAACTACCGCAACGGCAACACCACCGGCAGGGTACCCAACGTGAAAGCGGTTAATTTCGGCGTAAATGTTCAATTCTAAAATTAATGAAGTGATGAAATCAGTATATAAAGCATTTGTGGCAACTTGTCTGGCAGGCTCGTTCTGCATGACCTCTTGCAATACCTTTGAGTCGGAGCCGCTGGAATGGAACAGAGGCGGGAACGTCGACAATCCTGCCGATTCGACTGCCCTCTACATCAAGCAGCTCTATTATGCGGTGTACAACTCGTTGCCTTCCCTGCATACGCGCTTGAACAACTCCTACCTCGATGCAGCCACCGACGACGGCGTTGCTACCCGCGACCCGGGCGGTAACGGCAGCTTGGAGAACTACCGCAACGGGAAGCTCTCGCCCGGTAACATTGCCGACCTGGACGGTTCGGCATGGTCGAACTTCTACACGGGCATCCGCCGTGCCAACCTCTTCCTGAAGCACATCGACGGATATCCCACCAGCACGCAGTTCCCCGAAGAGCAGGTGGTAAAGATGAAAGCCGAAGCGCGGGCGCTTCGTGCCTATTTCTACTTTGAGCTGATGAAACGGTGGGGTGGGGTACCGATCGTGGGCGACTCGGTCATTCATTACAACCAGACGTGGAACATCCCGCGCAGCACCCGCGACGAGGTGGCGCAGTACATCCTGGACGAGATAGCGCCGACCGGCGCACGCAGCTGCTACGGTGATTTGTATGATGCCATGGTGACGCCCCCTGCCGAGAAAGAGGGCATCTACGGACTGATCAACAAAGGGGCGGCGCTGGGACTGATCTCCCGCCTGAAGCTCTACTTGGCCAGTCCGCTCTACAACTCCGCCAACGAGCCGTCCAAATGGCAGGAGGCTGCCGATGCCGCCAAGGCGGTCATCGACCTGAAGCTGTACAGCCTGAATGCCGATTTCCGCAAGCTCTTTGCCGACAAAGCATCGTTCCCCAACCCCGAGATTATCATGGTCAAGGAGATGGGTGCCAACACTTCTGTCGAGACCAGCAATAGTCCGGTGGGGTATGTCAACTTCACCTGCCAGGGACTCACCAGCCCGAGCCAGAATCTGGTGGATGCGTTCCTCACCATCGACGGCAAGATGATTGACGAGCCTGCCTCCGGGTACGACCCGCAGCAACCTTACGCCAACCGCGACCCGCGCCTGCAATACACCATATTTTATAACGGCGCCCGCTGGATGAAGAGAAACGTGGAGACCTTCGACGGCGGACTCGACCGGAGCAACCGACCCGGCATCTTCCAAACACAGACGGGTTACTACCTGCGCAAGTTCCTGGGACTGAACGAAGAGGCTTCTGCGTTCAACAGCGTGTCGCACCACGTGCAGATTATTCGGTATGCCGAAATCCTGCTCAACTATGCCGAGGCATTGAACGAAATCGATACGGAAGCCAATGCCGCTGCCATCGAGGATTGCCTGATCAAGCTTCGCAAGCGTGCCGGTATCCGTGCCGGCGCCGATAAACGGTACGGACTTCCGGCAACCTACGACCAGGCACAGATGCGCCGCATCATTCGCAACGAACGCCGCATCGAGCTGGCATTCGAAGAGCACCGCTTCTGGGACATCCGGCGATGGAAGATTGCCGACCGCGACGATGCCGTGATGACGAAGCCGGTGCGCGGCGTGGAGATCACGAAAGAGGAAGACGGCACATTGAGATACAACTACGTAGATGTGCGTCAGTCCACCTTCGAGGAGAAAATGTACTGGTATCCCATTGCCAGAGGTGAGATGCAGGGGAATCCCAACTTGGAGCAAAACCCCGGATGGAATTATTAACACCTTTAATTAAGATTATATGAGACGCATAATATTTGCATTATTGACCCTGATGCCGCTATCGGTATGGGCACAGTTTACAGTGAAAGGTGTGGTGAAAGACGATGTGGACGTGCTGGTGGGCGCTACCGTCATTGAGGTAGACAACCCCTCCAACGGCACCATCTCGGACATGGACGGCAACTTCTCCCTCAAGGTAAAGTCGGAGAAAGCGAAGATAAGGGTATCGTACATCGGCTATACCGTACAAACCCTGTCGGTAACGGGCAGCATGACCATCGCCATGCAGACCGACGGCAACATGTTGCAGGAGGTGGAGATCGTGCAACAGGGATTCGGTACGAAATCGAGAATCTCGAACATCGCCTCCATCAGTCAGGTGCAGGGCAATCTCATCCGCCAGTCGCCTACCACCTCCATTCAGAACGCACTGGCAGGTCGCCTGCCGGGACTGTTCCAGTTGCAGAGCAGCGGACAGCCGGGCAACGATGCCGCCGATATCTTCATTCGCGGCATCTCGACCTATGCCAATGTGAGCACCAAGCCGCTGGTTTTGATTGATGACATCGAGTCGGACATCGAAACGTTGTCGCAGCTCTCTGCCAACGACATTCAGGACATCAGCGTGCTGAAGGATGCCGGCAGTACCGCCATCTTCGGCTTGAAGGGCGCCAACGGCGTTATTCTGGTGACCACGCGCCGCGGCAACGAAGGCAAGCCCAAAATCACCTTCCGCGGCGACTGGGGCTTGCAGCAGCCTACCTACAAGCCTCACTACCTGGATTCGTACCGCAGCTTGTCGCTCATCAGGGAGATGTACCGGAACGACGGCAACGAGACTGCCCTGACAGACCCCATCTATTCCGATGAGGCATTGGAGCATTACCGGCTGGGTGACAGTCCGTACCTCTATCCGAATGTGGACTGGTACGACCTGATGTACAAGAAGGTCTCCCTGATGCAGCAATACAACGTAGACGTGCAGGGCGGTACCGACAAGGTGAAGTACTTCGTTTCGGTGGGGTACACCGACCAGGGCGGTATCTTGAAGGAGGTTAAACGGGTAGACGACCTGAACACCCAGTACTACCTGCATCGCTACAATCTGCGCTCCAACTTCGATATTAAGATCACGAAAGACCTGACGTTCAAAATCAATGCCAACGCCATCCTCTCGGAGGTGAACGAGCCGCACATGCCCAATCCGGGCGAGAGCGCAGACTTCACCATCTTCTTCCGCTTGCTGGGCGGTCGGTTTACCCCGTGGCGCTATCCGGCATACAACCCCGACGGCACGTTCGGCATGTACAACGGTGCGTCGATGAACCCGCTGGCGCTGATGGCACAAGGCGGTTACCTCAGGAAGTGGCAGAACAACGTCAACGGCAACGTCACGTTGGAAGAGAAGCTGGACTTCATCACCAAGGGACTGAAAGTGCGCGGCGTAATGGGCTTGACCAACCGCTGGGGCACCCGCCGGGAGGTGAAGCGCGACGATTACCTCGCCTTCTACTACAACCCCGAAGGCGGGAACTACCTGCCTATCAATCAGGATCAATATGTGCTGCGACCCTACAAGGTTGCCGAGACCGCCACGAAGCCGTATGTGCAGATCAATACCCGCATCGACTTGAGCTACAACCGCAAGTTCGGCGGGCACAACGTAAGCGGACTGCTGCTTGCCAACTGGTACTCCAACCGCACGGGCGCCGACACGCCTCACAACTCCGTGAGCTACTCGGGACGCCTCGGCTACGACTACTTCTCGCGCTACCTGATTGAGGTGAGCGCTGCCTACAACGGCTCCGACCGCTTCAGCAAAGCCAATCGCTACGACATCTTCCCTGCCGTGACGCTGGGATGGAACGTGGCAGAGGAGCCTTCCCTGAAATCGTTCTTTGCCAAAGTGAAAGTCGACCTGCTGAAGCTCAGGGGGTCGGTGGGACTCTCGGGCGCCGATGCGGTGCCGGACAACAAGTACACCTACCTCGAGACGTACGACAAGTCGATGGACTACTACTTCGGAGAGACTGCCACCAAGATAGACGCCTGGGCATTGCAGCAGCTGGCAAATGAGAACGTGAAGTGGGAAACCGAGCGGAAAATCAACCTCGGCGTCGACCTGCGTATGTTCGACAACCGTTTCTCTGCCACCTACGAGTACTTCCTCAACCGCCGCTACGACATCCTCTCCAAGCCCAACGGCATTCCGCTTTATGCCGGCTATATGGATGGCGTGTTGCCGCTGATGAACCTGGGTATCGTGGAGAACCACGGCTGGGATTTGGAAGTGTCATGGCGCGACAAGATTGGCAAGGACTTCTCTTACTTCTTCCGCGGCATCGTGTCGTATGCCAAGAACAAGATTGTGGAGATGGGCGAGAACCCCAGCCCCTACGTGCTGAGCATGTCGACAGGCAGACCGGTCGGTACCATCTTCGGCTATGTCGCCGACGGATTCTTCAAGTCGCAGGAGGAGATCGATAACTCCGCCTACGATGCCAACCGCAGCGGCAAACCCCGCCTGGGCGACATCAAGTACAAGGACATCAGCGGTCCCAACGGCATCCCCGACGGACTGATCAATGAGTACGACCGCGTAGCCATCGGCAACAAACGTCCCGACTTCAACTATGGCTTGACGATAGGCTTCTCGTACAAGAACTTCGACGTCAGCACCATGTTCCAGGGCGCCACCGGCGCTTCGCTCTCGATGGAGAAGATGTTGGAGATCGGTACCACCGACGGTCGCCCGATGCCCATCCACCTGGGACGCTGGACACAGTTTGACGCCGCCGGCAATCAGGTGACCGACCCGCAGCAGCTGATTGAGATGAACCGGAACGCCACCTATCCGCGGCTGAGCTACCAGAACGGCAACCAGAACTCGCTCACATCCACCTTCTGGATGCGGTCGGCAGACTATGTGCGCTGGAAGAACCTGGAGATTGGCTATAACCTCTCCAAGGAGCTGGTTAGGAAAGCCGGCTTGGGCGCTGTCCGCATCTACGGCTCGGCACAGAACCTTGCCACCTGGTCGGGACTGAAAGACTATCAGGTCAACCCCGAAACGAGCACTGCCAGCGGTCCTGCCGGCAAGGGGCCGTTGGACAACTATCCGCAGCAGCGTGTATATAACATAGGATGTCAAATCACATTTTAATGAGTAAAGAATGAAAAAGAGTATTATCTATATCATGGCGCTCCTCGGCATGGCGTGGGTTGCTTCCTGCACCGAAACCACCGAAGGATTTCTCGACAGCAAAGGCAAGGAGACCGTCGACCTGGAGGAGGTGTTTGCCGACTCGTTGCGCACGGTTCAGTTTCATGCGGCGCTCTACTGGCAGTTAAGCCGGGTGCCGCACGCTCCCCACACCTCCAAGTACGCCTTGCAGGATTTGGAGGACTATGAAGCCGCTACGGACAACAGCCGCTACCAGTTCTGGAGCCTCGGCAAGCTGACGGTGGCATATACCGAAGGCAACTTCTCGCAGAGCGGCAGCAATGCCGGCTACACGTTGTTCGAACGTTCGTGGTCGGAGTGCTACCAGACCATCTACCGCTGCAACATGTTCCTCCGATATGCCGACGAAGCGCCCCTGTCCGCCGACCGCATCAGCCGGATGAAGGCGGAAGCCCGTTTCCTGCGCGTCTTCTTCTACTACCACCTGCTGCGCCAATACGGCGGGGTGGTGCTGATGGGCGACGAGGTGATCGACCCCTTCAACCCGCCCCTGAAGGAGCGCGCTTCGTTCGAAGCCTGCGTGGATTACATGACTGCCGAGCTGGATGCCTGCGCCGTCATGCTGCGCGAGGTGGAGAACGGCGCCGACTACGGACGCCCCACCAAGGCTGCCGCCTACGCGCTGCAAGCCAAGATTTATACCCTCGCCGCAAGTCCGCTCCATAACGGCGGCAACATCGGAACCACCGACGCCAACAAACGGCTGGTGGGCTACACCGATTATGACGCGAACCGCTGGGACAAGGTGATCAAGGCGTGCGACAAGGTGATGGCACTGGGCACGCACGGCTTGGTGACCGCTGCCGACGTGAAGGGTGACACCCGACCGGGCATCGGCTTCTACGAGGCGACCACCACGCGCAGCAACAAGGAGCGCCTCTGGTTCTGGCTCACCTCTACCGGCTATCAATATCCGCAGGGACACCTGCTGCCTCCCAGCCGGGGCGGCAAGCCGCGCGTCTGGCCTTATCACGACCTGGTGGAGAAGTTCCCGATGAAGAACGGAAAGGCGATCGACGAAACCGGCTCCGGATACGATGCCGACCGACCGTATGCTGACCGTGACCCCCGCCTGGGCTTCACCGTTCTCTTCAACGAAGCCGAGTGGATCAGGGTGGTCAACGGCGAGAAAGAGCCGATCTTCACCTACCGCGGCGCCGCACAGGACGGATATACCGTCAACTCGCCCACCGGCTATTACTACCGCAAGGGATGCCGCGAGAACCGCATCGGCTCCACACAGGCAACCGACGGACAGGGCGTATCTTTTATCCGCTATGCCGACATCCTGCTGATGAAGGCGGAGGCAATGGCTGAACTGAACACGGAGGGCTACCGCAAGGAGATTGACGCGCTGCTCTTCCAAATCCGCGACCGCGCAGGCATTGAACCGGGCAGCGACGGACGCTACGGCATTGCCGACAACCTCAACAAGGAGCAGCTGCTCGACCTGATCATCAACGAACGCCGCATCGAGTTTGCCAACGAAGACGGCAACCGCTTCTGGGACTTGAAACGACGCAAGCTGTTCCAGCGCCTCGACGGCGTATGGAGCAAGGCTGCCATCTGGGACAAAGCCGGCGACTTCTACACCTGGCAGGTCATGCCCGTGCAGCGCCACACGTTCTACACCAAGATGTACTTCAGCGCCATCCCGCAACGCGAAATCAACGCTTCGCACGGTGGGCTGATTCAAAACCCGGGTTGGTAATCACACTTAAAAACAATGAATCGTATGACAACGAAACTCAATCAGTATACAAAAGCTGTCGCCTGCCTGCTGGCGGGGTGGCTCGCCGTGGGAGGATGCTCCGACAACTACACCTACAACCCCGACTACGCGGCTTACGACCATGTCAAGATGACATTCAATCAGTTGGAAGAGAATACGCTCACGGTGATTGCCGGCAACTCTTCCATCCTCTCCTTCAGCTACGAGCCGGCAGGCAGGGAGCTGGACAACCGCTCGCTGAAGTTCGAACTCGAAGACGCCGACTTCGTGCAGATCGATGCCGAAGGGGTCATTACCACCAGCACCGACTGGCTCTCGGAGACCCGCACCACCAAGCTGACCGCCACCTTCAAAGGCAACCCCAAGGTGACCGCCTGGTGCAACCTCACCGTGGTGCGCAACCCCGTACTGGTAACCGACATCAAGATGCCTGCCAAGTACTTCATACAGATAGACACCGAGTTCGACTATTCGCAGGTGGTCACCGTGATACCGGGCAACGCCGACAATCAGGTGCTGACGTACCGCTCGAGCGACCCTGCCATCGCCCCGATCGACCCGGTAACGGGTGCCATCCGCGGATTGAAGGACGGAACGGTGACCATCACCGCCTGCGCCACCGACGGATCGGAGATTGTACGTACCGGCGAAGTGACCGTTCGCTCGACCATTCCGGTGGTCGGCATCACCGTGCCCACCGCCCTGAACGGCAAGTCCGTCCCCGTGGGGCAAAACATCAACATCGGACGCCTGATCACCGTCGAACCGCTGAACGCTTCCGACAAGAGCATGACCTACGAGCTGCTCGAAGGCGAAGGACTGGTGGCTGTCAGCCCCGACGGCATCATCACGCCGCTGGCGCCGGGCAACGTGCGGATGAAGATTTCGGCAAACGGTTCCGACGAGGAGCTGTCGAGCGTCGTCAACTTCTCGGTCAACGATACCGAAGCGCTGTTCCAGCGCGCACTCTGGTCGGGTAGTTCGAACATCATCTACTCCACCGGCAACGACCATGCCGTCGACGGCAACTACGGTCCCATCAGCAACCTCTTCGACGGCAATGCCTCCTCGTATGCCGTACTGACAAAGCCCGGCAAGAACTATTCGGGCTGTGCCACCCCGGCAGGGTACGACCTGGCTGTCATCATCGACATGGGCGCCACCAATACGTTCGACTATGTCTACTACATGCACCGCAACAACAACGGCTACCAGTACCTGCGCGTATGGGGCATCATGCTGGAGGGCAGCGAAGACGGCGAACACTATACCCCAATAGGCGACTACGACCTGCCGCACAACAACGACGGGAAGAACACCGGCTCGGGCGGCGGCAACTACACAAAGCCCATCCTGATCGACCTGCCCGTATGTAACTACCGCTACATCAAGATGCACCTCACCAAGTGGAGCGACAACTCCGGCGGCGACAAGAGCGGTTCGACCATGCAGCTGGGCGAGTTCAACGTAGGCAAGCGCAAATAGACCAACCGATAGCTTCAATTGAAGCAATGCCAAAGTCGGGCTATCTCAGCTCCCCCTCCTGCCGGCAGAGGGGAGCTGAAATAGCCCGACTACAATTTGCTCAAGCCTGATAGAGCAACCTGCTCAAGCCTGATAGAGCAACCTGCTCAAGCCTAATAGAGCAACTTGCTCAAGCCTGATAGAGCAACTTGCTCAAGCCTAATAGAGCAACCTGCTCAAGCCTGATAGAGCAACGAGTACTACTCGGATACGGCTACGAGTACTACTCGGATATGGCTACGAGTGTTACTCGGATACGGCTACGAGTACTACTCGGATACGGCTACGAGTACTACTCGGATACGGCAACGAGTACTACTCGGATACGGCTACGAGTACTACTCGGATACGGCTACGAGTATTACTCGGATACGGCTCTCACAAACAATAAGTCCTGCGCAACCGTTGGCAGCTCCAATGGTCGATTGAGGTTTGATTAACAGAGATAGAGGGAAAAAAAGAGGGAGCGTGGATACGCCCCCTCGTATGGGTTTGATGGTTACCGTGATTATTTGATGCGATGGAGCAACCACGATGCCTGGAAGTCCTGGCGATTGGCATAGCGTGCTTTAAACTCGTCGCGCGCTTTGGCTGCCGAATAGCGGTCGGCATACGTGGCAACAATCACTCTGTACATCGCCGATTCGGGGTTGAATGCAATCACAGCATCGCGGTAACCCTGACCAACCAGGAACGCTTGCAGGCTCTCGGCATTGGCTTTCACGCCGAAGCTGCCGCATACGATGCTGAAATCTTTGAGTGTATCGCTGCCCGAAACCACCTCTACCTTTTCCTTGCGTACGGCTTCCGTAGCAACCGATGCGCTCTCTACTACCCGCGGAGCGGCGGGGGTGGTGGGGGCTGTCGCCGGTGCGGTAACCGGTGCGGCGGCGGGTGCGGTGGCTACCGGAGTGGTTGTCTGAGGCTCTGCCAACTCCTGTTGTTTGGCTTTCTCGTAGGCTTTCTTGTAAGCACTTTCGCTTGATTTGCAGGAAAAGAAAGAGAAGGTGATGCACAATCCCAATCCTGCCATGACTAATTTTTTCATACTCGTATCTATAATTAATTAATAATGTTCATCTCTGCTGATTAATAATATCCATCTCTGCTGATTGATAATGTCCGTCTCTGCGGGCGGTTCCGAAGCCATCTCGCTGCATCAGTATGCCCTGAACAGGTATCGCACACCTGCATGTTCCAGTAAGAGGGAGGAAGCGGTCAATCCGCCAATCGTAAACGTCCGTTCGCCGTGTTCCCATCCCAGGTATCGCCCGTAATGTCCGTCGGTAACGGCTTCGGGCAGCAGCGTGATGGTCAGGGTGGCGTCTTGCAGCGAATAGTTGCCGTAATAGTCGCGATACGTATTGTCGGGCAACAGACAGACGGCAGAGAAGCTTCCCTTCTGAAAATTGTAGAACACGCTGTCTTCGCGCCGTGTGCTGCCATCGCTGTACTGATATTGCCTCAACTGCCATTTGTTGACCAATCGTTGTTCGTCGTTCAGGCACGATGTTATCGACAGTAACACGATGCATAAGCAACCGATGAGGCACCCGCTTTGTTTGGTATTGATAAATATTTCCACTAAACGTACAACCGCTGATTTGATGCCGCAAAAGTACCTATCTTTTTCGTCATTATCAAAAAAAGCCTCTTTTCTTTTCGCTGTGTAAAAGATTGGTGTATCTTTGCACCCCGTAATAATTAAGGTACCCGCCGCTATAGCTCAGTTGGTAGAGCAACGCATTCGTAACGCGTAGGTCGCCAGTTCAAGTCTGGCTAGCGGCTCTTTTAAAACAGCCTACAACATATCTACGGCAAGGTTTCTATACATCTTGAGGCGACTAATTTTCACTCTGTACGGATAAGAAAAGGTTATTTTCCCCAAAAATGGGGCAAATAGCAAACCTTTTAAATTAATCCGTATGCCAACACTAAAATTAACCATTGTACCTAATAAAGGTAGCAAAAGACGGTAGCACATGAAATATACGCTAATCTTGTTGATAAGGGTTTCGGATAAGCTTGTTTGATTATATTTTTCACCCACTAAATAGACATATAAAGCATTTTTTGATAATTGATGACCTATAAAAACACATTTTATGAAGAAAGCTTTGTTGGTTTTAATCACTTGCGCCATCTCAATCAATTTGTTATCGCAAGAAAAAAGAACAATTTCGGTAAAAGCTGGTACTGTTGTTCCATTAGAAGCAATGTATAATGTCCGAGCTTCTAAAGTCCATTATGGAGATTTTATTGATTTTAAAGTTTCTCGTGATGTAATTGTCGATGATATGGTTGCTATTCCTGCCGGTACAATTGCAAAAGGAACGGTTTACGAAGCGAAAAGGTCTTCTTGGTTTGGAACAAAGGGTCGGCTTGGTATAAGAATGAGAAGTTTATTCCTACCGAATGGTGAAGAATTGTTCTTTGCATATTCTGACATCTATATTACAGGGAAAAATCTTACCCCAATAAGCGTAATTGTATTCTTGTGCGTTTATTATCCGTTTATATGTGGTACTAAAGCAGAAATGAAAGCTGGATATAGTTTTGACGCAACAATAGCTAGTACAACTGAAATAGTAATCGAATAATATGGCTACACTGACAATAGAAGAAGCCGACAAGATGCTTGCTTTTATTCCGAAGAATATCTTTTGGAAAACGCAAGAAGCTTTAGATAAAGGTTTGACGTATATCGACATACCTTTAGATACGCTACAACGCATATATAAGAAGTACAAAGATTACCAATCACTGGTCGATGAACAAGACCGATGTGCGGAGCTTAATAATTTCGGAATGGCTGCTGAACGTGTAGGCAATATAGAAGATGCTATACGAATCTATGAAAAGAACATCATTCTCACACGCGTATTTGCAACACATTCTTTCGACCGCCTACTTGTGATTTACAGACGCATGGAAGACTATGTAAACGAAAAACGAGTATGTAAGGCGGCTATCTCGAAGTTTGGCAAAAAGACTCAATATAAGCAACTAGCTGAAAAGTATAGAAAACGGCTTATCACCATACAGGATAAGCTATCCAAGCAATTAAAGACATCTAAGCAACAGGAAAAGAATACTAATAATCAAATCAATAACAACCATGGACAATTTCAAGCAAACTATCCTGAACATTTCTGAACGCATCAGTATGTTCAAAGAACAGGTAGCGACCGAAGAGGCAACAAAGACATCCTTTGTCTTGCCGATTATCGCAACGCTCGGATATAACATCTTCGACCCGTCAATCGTGGTACCGGAAATGGACTGCGGACTTGTAAGAGGTGGAGGCGAGAAGATAGACTACGCCATCATGAAGGATGGTAAACCTATCATGTTGATAGAGTGCAAGCATTGGAAGAAGCCACTTAGTGTGCACGAAACGCAACTCCAAAAGTACTTTGTTGCATCCAATGCCCGGTTCGGAGTGTTAACCAATGGAATAGAGTATCGCTTCTATACCGACCTGAACAAGGTAAATATCATGGACGAGAAGCCGTTTTTGGTTATCGACATGTTGAATATGTCAGACAATGATATAGCCCACCTTGAGAAGTTCCACGCATCGCGATTCAACGAGAACGAGATACTTAACGAAGCGACACAGCTTCAGATACTCACGTCACTGTATGACGTGATAGGAAAAGAGTTTAAGGAGCCGTCACAATCTTTTGTACAATACTTCGTAAAATCCGTCAATAACGGGCACTGCACATCCAAGCAAATCACACAGTACGCACCGCTGGTGAAGAAAGCGATAGGGACATACATAAACGATGTGATAGCAGACAGGCTTGAAGCCGCCGGCAAGCAAATGAATGAGCAAGAAGAAGCATTGCCGGTTGAACAAAAGGCGGAAACTCCTAAGGCTGTCACTACACAGGAGGAATTAGATGCCTATAACATCGTTCGTAGCATACTGCGCAAAAACATAGATGTAAGCCGGATAGGATATACCGACTATCAGAGTTATTTCGCGGTTCAACTTGATTCAAAAATATGGTACTGGATATGCCGATTGGAGTTTGGGGCGAGAAAGAAGAAAATAACATTCCCCTCTGCGGATTATAAGGGGAAGGAATCGCTCGATATAGAAACGATAGATGACATCTTCAAGTACTCCGACAAGCTTGTTGAATCGCTTAATATAGCGGTCAACTCATTTGATAAATTCAAAAACAAATCCACCGAAGAATAAACTCGAAAATATGTTAGATATACCACCCGAAGGGGTAGCAATTACCAAACGCTTCTTTGAGGCAATAGATATGCTAAAAGCTCAACGGCGCATTCGTGGACTTCAAACCTTCACGAGAGCACATGGCATCAATCATGGAACTTAAACACAGTTAAGGCGAATCCCGAAACAAGATCACTAAGAACTGAATGGGTAGCCAATCTTGTTGGTGATTACAATATCTCCCGGACTGGATTTTATTCGGAAGAGGGAATATGTTTCGATGATTTTTGTCCTACCGCAAACCCTCTCATTAAAATATCATCTGTGCAGTTTATTAATAATCAATCAAATGAGTTTGTTCTCTCGGAAACATTCGTAACGCCGTAGGTTGCCAGTTCAAGTCTGGTTAGCGGCTCCACTGCCGGAAGTCCCCCCTGTCGAAGCGCCTGTTGTCGATGTAAGGATTTCCGGCAGTTTCTATTTCTCTTGACCGGTATTTTCTATTCCTCTTGATAGGCATGGTCGCGGGGAAACTCGGCTCCTGACCATGCTTGCTGCTGCGTCCAGGGCAGCGGCGCATCCGTCCAGAAGGGATCGTTGGCAGGCAATCCGAGGGGCAGGAACACCTCGGAGGTGATGTACATGCTTCCGTTGTTGCTGTAATAGTCTGCTAATTGGGTTTGATGACCGGCAAAGCCTAATTGCAAATACCCTTTGGCGTTGAAGTTCTGCTCGTTGGCAAACATGCGCTTCATGGTTGCGGTCAGCGCGGCTCTCACCTGTCCGCGCGGCAGCTCCTTGGGCAGATTGTTCCGCCATGCCAGGAGGGAGAGCGGCTGGAAGACACCCAACCGATAGGTCATGGAGCGTCCGAACACGGGGAAACTGCCTTCGGGGGAGATGAATCGTTCCAGTATCACACCCAGTCGCTGCATCCGCTTGCGGGCTTTCACCAACTGGTTCAGCTCGCCCTCGGGAGTGCGGGCGCCACGCAGCACCCGTCGCTTCTGCGACAGAATGTCCAGCACTTGCACGTACATGGGGTGAATCACAAAGCTGTTGTAATAGTCGAAAGCATATTCCGGTCCGTCGGAATACCAGCCGTCGCCCACATACCACTCTTCTATCTTGCGGACGGCGCTGAGGATGCGGTAGTTGTCGGGCTGTGCATCCACCGTCAGCAGGAACGTTTCGACCGTGGCAGAGAAGAGCAGCCAGTTGCTGTAGGGAGGATTGATACGGCGCAACTGCTTAAATTCTTCGATGTAGCGCTCCTTGGTAAGGCTGCTCAGCGGTTCCCACAGCTGCTTGGGCGCACGCAGAAAGCTACTGGCGATGTAGGCGGCATCGACCAATGGCTGGCTCTCTTTGCGCCAGGTCAGGTAGTCGGGGCTGGCAGGGTCGACGGCATTGGCGTAGCTCTTCAATGCCCATTCGCGCAGCTGGCGGCGTTGACGCCCTTCGGCGCTGTCGTCGTCGGGCAGTGAGAGCCAGGGAGCCAATCCGTCCATCAGTCGCCCGAAGCATTCCATATAAGTGACACCTTTGTCGCGTCCGTCCCAAGTGGGGCTGACCTCGACTTGCATCTCTTGGCGAAGCTTTCCTTCGCTCATGTGCTTCAAAACGGGGGCAGCGATGCGATAAAGCAGGTTGCACCAGTAAGTACGGTCGGCAGCGCCCGATTGGGGCGCGACATTGCCGGTTGCGCCGACCGAAAGCACGGTCAGCAGCAGGCAGATAGCGGTAAAGATTCGTTTCATAATGATTATGTATTGAGATTTCCCGTCACCTTCCGTTGCTTCCTGAAGTAGCTGTAGAGCATGAAACCTGCCACTATCGAAGCCAACAGGTCGGCAGTCGGTAGGCTGTACCACACGCCGTCCAGCTCGAAGAAGTGAGGCAGAATCAACAGGCAGGGGAGCAGGAAGAGTAACTGTCGGGTGAGCGACATAAAGATGGCACGCCCTGCCATGCCGATGCTCTGGAAGAAGTTGGATGTGACCATCTGGAAGCCTACTATCGGAAAGCACAGCAGGGTGATGCGCAGGCCGTTGATGGAAAGGCGTATCAGCTCTTCGTCGGAAGTAAACAGCGACACCACCACACGGGGGGCAAATATCGATATCAGGAAGCCGCCGGTGGTGACAATGGTACCCAGCAGAATGGTCTGCTTCAATACTTTCGATACACGCTTGTAGAGCTTCGCACCGTAATTGTAGCCGGCAATGGGCTGCATGCCCTGATTCAGTCCCATCACAATCATGATGATGACGAACGACAGGCGGTTGACAATGCCGTAGGCACCGATGGAGAGGTCGCCTCCGTAACGCTTCAATCCCTGGTTGATAAGTATAACAATGAGACAGGCAGCCGCATTCATCAGAAAGGGCGCCATGC
>JAISGR010000173.1 GCA_031262995.1 Prevotellaceae bacterium
GAGCTGCCGGCGCAACCCTTCGCCGCGCTCCATGTACTCCTCGTCGAGGATGTTCCTGCCGAACCGCTTCAGCTCGCCGGAGACGTTCCAGCGTTTATCGTCGGCAATGCGTTCGTCGATGTAGTCCAGCAGCCATGCCAGCACGGGCGATGTGGGGGTGAGTTTCTCAATCAGGTTGTCTACGGCATCGCTCAGCACGGCGGGGGCATTCAGCTCGATGCTCAGGTTGGGGGTCAGCTCCAGCTCGCGTGCCAGGTTGCGCATCACCGACTGAAAGAAGGAGTCGATGGTCTCTACGCGAAAGCGGCTGTAGTCGTGCAACATATAGAGCAGGGCGGTTCCGGCAGCTTTCCGAATCTCTTCGACCGGTTGCGACACCTCCTCCCTGATGCGGTCGAGGTAGGCTGCCGATGCCGGTTGACCCTTCCAGATGCCGTACAGCTGTTGCAGGATACGCGCTTTCATCTCGCCGGTGGCTTTGTTGGTGAAAGTCACGGCAAGTATCTGTCGATAAGCTCTGGGGTTGCGTATCAGGTGCTTGATGTATTCCGCTGCCAGCGTGAATGTTTTTCCCGAACCGGCGGAAGCTTTGTAGACCAATAGTTCCATGTCTGATTTTTGATACTTCTTTGTCGCCCGTATAGAGGGTACAGTGTCAGTTCACCTGAAAGGCAGCATCAATCAGCGCCATCAGATTTTGGTAATGGCTGCGTACGGTGCCCGAAGAGGCGGAGGCGGCAGCGGTGAGTTTCTGCTTCAGGTCGTTCAGCTGTCCGCGGGCAACGGCAGACGCTTCGGAGAGCGGATTGGACTGAGAGGCGTTGCTGCTGGCGAGGACTACGTTCTGACCCGAATTGCTGCCGGCAGGCTTGTCGAGCAAGGCAATCAGCGCGTTGACGTAGGTCTTCTGCATGGCACGCTGCGGGAGATCAGGACGTTTTCCGCCTTGCAGGTCGCTCCAAATGCTCTTCCTCAGGTCGCGAAACATATCCTGCGACGTATAGGCTTTGGTGCCGTTCAGCAGTTCGTTGGCGCTCATCTTGTCGAGGGTACGGGTGCTGAGCAGGCGTTTCAGGATGCTGTTCTGTACGCTCGCAATCTCGCGATAGCAATCTAAGTTGCTCTTCTCGGCAAGCTTGGTATCGACCAACCAGGTGGGGGTGGTGAAGAGTTCCCTGTTCAGGAAGGTCATTGCCTGCTGCTGGATGGCTTTGGGTACATACTCCACAGCCTTTTCGTCGGCCTGCTCCACGCGGATGGGGGTGCGGTAGATACCGGCGACGTTGGTGGTGACGTGTCCCATATAGCGGGAGAACTGCAACAGGATGTTTTGGTAAAGGTCGGCAGCGGCGGAGTAGTCCTCGTCGGGTTGACGTGTCCAATCCATGGTGTGGGGCAGGATGCGCTTCAGGTTCTTGATGCCGTAAGCGCTTGCCAGCATGGCATCATCGCCCAGACATTCGCTCTGGTTGCGCGGGTCGTCGCGGTCGCTTTCGGTGCCGAAGGTGTATCGTTTGTCTTCTTTGAGCTTGCTCATCACCCACCGGTTCATGTAGGGTGTCTCTGCGTCGGCAGTCTTAAACTGCGGCATCCAGCGGTAGCCCCACTCTATCGACCACTTGTCGTATATGCCGATGCGCGGGAAGATACCGGCGCGTCCGATGTTGTCTTCGGGCTGTGCCACGTAGTTGAAGCGGGCATAGTCCATGATGGACGGGGTGTGTCCGTTGGCTTCCACCCAAGCCTTGTCGCGCAGCTTCTCCACCGGCACGGTGGCTGAGGAGCCGAAGTTATGGCGCAGTCCCAGCGTGTGTCCCACCTCGTGCGAAGAGACAAAGCGGATGAGCTGCCCCATCAGTTCGTCGCTGAAGAGCGGCTTGCGCGCCTCCGGGTCGATGGCTCCCGCCTGCACGATGTACCAGTTGTAGAGCAGGTTCATCACATTGTGATACCAGTTGATGTGCGTCTCGAGTATCTCGCCGCTGCGGGGGTCGTGGACGTGCGGGCCGCTGGCATTGGCAATGTCGGAGGGTTTATACACGATGGCAGAGTGACGGGCATCCTCCAGGCTCCATGTGGGGTCGTCGGCAGGCGCCTCCTTGCCGATGATGGCGTTCTTGAAGCCGGCTTGTTCGAAAGCAATCTGCCAGTCGTTCACACCCTGTATCAGATAGGGCACCCACTTTTGGGGCGTGGCAGGGTCGATGTAGATAACGATGGGTTGCTTGGGTTCGACCAGTTCGCCCTTGAGGTATCTCTCCACGTCCTCGTCTTTGGGTTCGAGCCTCCAGCGGGTGATGTTGACTTTGGTCTTCACCCCTTGCGGGTTGGCGTCGAAGTCTTTGTACGACACGGCAAAGTAAGCCACACGTGGGTCGAACCGCCGCGCCTTCATCGGCTCTTTGGGCAACAGCAGCAGCGAGCTGTTCAACTCGTAAGTCATGGGGACTGTCGATGCGCGCTGGGCAGCCTGACCCGTGGGCGGCTTGCGGTTGAAGGTGCGCACGGTGCGTATCTCTATGTTCAGCGGAAACGCTTTCAGGGTGTCGATGTAGCTCGAAGGATCGACCATGTTACTGATGCCGAAACTGTTCTTGGCACGGTTGTCGAAGGAGAAGAGGCTGTTGTCTTTGCGGATGTAATCGGTTACGTCGATCACGTAGTTGCCGGTCTCGCCCTCCTTGCGCAGGGCTTTCAGCGGGAAGGCGGCAACAATGGGCTGCACGTTCGAGTTGAGCACGCCCTGATACAACCCCAACGTGTCTTCCGAATGTTCGATATAGGAGACCTGACGGATGAAGAGCTGCTTGTCGTGTCCCTGCTCGAAACGAATCACCTCGTCGCTGATGTGGTCGCCCGGATAGCCGGCGGTGCGCTTCTGCGAAGAGACGGGCGCCTTGACAATGCGATTGACCACCAGCACGTCGCGTCCGAAGAGCGAATCGGGAATCTCGAAATAGTACTTGCCGGCTACGTGATGCACCTTGAAGAAGCCGTCCATGGTCTTCGCTTTGCCGGTGATCACACTCGAATAGGGTTGAAAGGGCGCCTGCTTGGCTTTGGCAACAGAGTCGGCTTTTGCCTTGTCGACCGCTTCGGTCTGCCCTTTTTTCTTTTTCTTCTTCTTGGCAAGAAGATCTGTCTGCTGCGCTTCGACGGTCACCGGAATGCACAGAACCAGCAACAGAAGCAAGGAAATTGTTTTTCGCATACAAATGTTTTAAGATGTTGATAATAAGTTAAATAAACAAATCGAATCGGTACCTGATAAACACTGATTCGGGAGGATTTGCAGTGATGTTCCGAATTAGGGTCGTATACTAAGGTAATACAGGGTTGTATACTAAGGTAGTATAGGGGCGTATACTAAGGTAGTACAGGGTCGTATACTAACGGTAGTACAGGGTCGTATACTAAGGTAGTATAGGGTCGTATACTAAAATGGTCATTCCTACTCCCTATTTTACATTTGGCGCAAATATATAACTATTCTCTCCGCACAACATACGTTTTGCCCCTTTTTTTCGTTATAGCCACATGAAGCAACTCATCATTTGCATACTCCTGTGCCTGACAGGCAGGCAGGCTGCCGTTGCCCAATCCGTCAAGATTGGCGGCGTGGTGACCGACGAGGAGGGCGCTCCCATCGAGCTGGCTACCGTTCGGCTGGAGGGCACGCTGACCGGCACCGCCAGCGACCTGAAGGGACGTTACTCACTGAAGTTCGAGCGCAGAGACAGCGTAACGGTGGTGTTCTCCATGCTGGGGTACCAAACCCGCCGGCGGACACTGGTGCGCCCGCAGGGGAATATCCGGCTGGACATCACACTCCCCTCGCTGCACTTCGAGCTGGGAGAGGTGAGCGTGACCGAACGCAGGCGGCAGACCGGCAGCATGCAACAGATAGATGCCGCTTCGGGCAAGCTGATGACCGACGCATCGGGCAGCCGCATCGAGGCGCTGATCGGCACGCAGGCGGGAGTGAGCAACAACAACGAGCTAAGCGCGCAATACAACGTGCGCGGCGGTAGCTTCGACGAGAATCTGGTCTATGTCAACGGCATCGAGATCTACCGCCCGCTGCTCATCCGCTCCGCCGAACAGGAGGGGTTGAGCTTTGTCAATCCCGACATGGTGCAGTCCATCGCCTTCTCCACCGGAGGATACGAAGCCAAATACGGCGACCGCATGTCATCCGTGCTCGACATCACCTACCGCAAGCCCGAACGGACGGAAGCCACCGCATCGGTCAGCCTGCTCGGCGCATCGGTGTATGCCGGACTGGCTACCCGCGACAAACGGCTGACATGGACACATGCCCTGCGCTACCAAACCAACCGCTACCTGTTGGGCACGCTCGACACGCGGGGCGAATACAACCCGGGCTATACGGATTATCAGACCTACCTGAGTTGGTCGCCCTCCCGCCGGTGGGAGCTGAGCCTCATCGGAAACCTTGCCCGCAACAGCTACGACTTCCAGCCTGCCGACCGCTACACCCGCTTCGGTACCATCGAAAACGTACGCACCTTCAAGGTCTACTTCGGCGGCAGGGAGAAAGACCTGTTCCTCACACTCTCCGGCGCTGCCACAGCCACCTGGCACCTCAACGAGAACACCGGAATCACGCTACAGGCTTCGGCATTCCACACCCGCGAACAGGAGACCTACGACATCACCGGACAATACTGGCTCAGCGACACCGAAGCCGACGGCGCCATCGGCGTGGGCACCTATATGGAGCATGCCCGAAACTACCTCAATGCCGATGTGCAGAGCCTGTCACTCCTCCTGCGGCACCGGCTGAAGAGTCACGCCTTCCAGGCAGGCGCCGAGGTGCGTAGCGAACAGATCCGCGACCGCATGAGCGAATGGGAGCTGCGCGACTCCGCCGGCTACTCGCTGCCGCATACCCCCGAAGGACCGGAACTGATCTACACCCTCCGCTCGAACAACCGGACAGAAAGCATCCGCACCTCCTTCTACCTGCAAGACACGTATCGTTTCCGCTCGCCCGCCGGACTCTTTACCCTCCATGCCGGCATACGCGGCAGCTACTGGAACTGGAACAGGGAGTTCATCGTCAGCCCCCGCGCTTCGCTGGCGCTGATACCGGCATTCAACGAACGCTTCACGCTGCGGCTGGCAGCAGGCGTGTACTATCAAGCCCCGTTTTACAAGGAGTTCCGGGACACCACACAGGTAGACGGAGCCATTGCGGTCAGCCTCAACCGACACATCCGTTCGCCACGCTCGCTCCACCTCGTGGCAGGAGGCGACTACAACTTCCGGTTGCTGAACCGCCCGTTCCGCTTCACGGCAGAGGTGTACTACAAGGCGCTCGACAACCTTATACCATATAATATAGACAACGTACGCATCAGCTATTACGGCCGCAACCTGTCGCGGGGTTATGCCGCAGGAGTAGACATGAAACTCTTCGGCGAGTTTGTCGAAGGTACCGATTCGTGGCTCACCTTCTCGCTGATGAAGACCGAAGAGAAGCTCGGCGGCAAGTGGCTCCCCCGCCCTACCGACCAACGCTACCGGCTCTCGCTCTACTTCACCGACTATTTCCCCGGCAGTCGCCGCTGGACAATGAACCTGAAAGCCACCCTGGCAGGCGGACTGCCCTTCGGTCCTCCACACAGCGGACGCGAAACCGCCCTCTTCCGTACCCCACCCTACCGACGGGTCGACATCGGATTGTCGCACAACCTCATCCGTCCCAACGAATCAGCAGCCACCCGCTTCGGACTCCGCAACCTCTGGCTGGGAGTAGATGTCTTCAATCTGCTCAACATCAGCAACGTCAATTCCTACTATTGGGTAACCGATGCTGCCGGCAGCCGCTTCGCCGTGCCCAATTACCTGACAGGACGCAAAATCAATATTCGGTTATTTTCTGAGTTTTGACGTATAAATACAGCTTTTTTCTCAGTATATACTAACTTTTATCGGTATAATATTTGGTCATTAAAACCAAATACCTACTTTTGCACGGTCAACAGCCGATTAAACAACCACCAATAAGCACACCATTACAGGAAAACGATGAGGATTGAGTAAATAATTCAACGACTAAACTTAACCGTCAAGACTATAAATGACCACATTTTTTAGAGAAAGTCTTGAGCGAAAAACATGTGAGATAGAGTTTTTACATGTTCATCAGAGGTTTCTCTCTGATAGCTTAACTTTAATCGATAGTTTTCTTTATTAATTTCCCCAGATAAAGAAACGACAACGGGATGGTTTCGTGAGAAACTATCCCGTTGCTCGTATATATACGATTACAGTCCGACAGACATCAAGGTACAGCTTCGTCTGCCGCCTGCTGCATGTTTCGTTTGACAAACTCAAGCTTCAGATTGGCTTCCTCCTTCTCCTTGCGGATATGGGTGAGGGTGGTGAGCAACTGCGACAACCGGCTGAGTGACTTGGCAGCCCGGCGGTCGTCGGCGCTCATGGTGGTGGTGAAAGTCCGTTCTCCCAGATACGTTACGCGAATCGTTTGGTCGCTGTTCATGCCGACAAACCCGATCACGTCTCCATCTTCGCCCCGGCGGTAATCGACTTTCTCTATCTGCTCGCCCAGATTGGTGCTCTCATAGCTGTCGCGCGAAGCAGGTGTCTGTGCAAAACTGCCGTCGGGAATCGCTACCTTGACTGCCGTATGGTGAATGGAACGACTGCCGCAATAGATGGAGGTCATGCTCATCGCTCCCTGCTCGTCTACCTGAAATCGCAAGAACGAACGGTGCAGATTCTTTTCCACCACTTGCGACGGATAGAAATAATTACCCAACGATTGATAGGCTGTGTCTTTCTCGAACACAAACCCACCGCGCAAGCTATCCAGCTCGGCATGCTTCACCTGTTGCAGGCTGTCCAGATAGTGCAGCGTCCGTTCCTGTTCAGCCACTTCGACTTGTTGCATCAGCGCAATGCCGGCGCGGCGTGCCTCGAACGCCTTGGGGTACAACAGCTTGATGCTGTCTATCTGTATCTTTGCCTCGTTGTAGTTGCCCTGCCGGAACGCTTCGCGGGCAGTCTGTAACTTCACATCGGCTTTTTGTTCCACATCATTGCAGGCAATCAAGGCAGTAGTCACGAGCAACAGAGCGATTATTTTCTTCATATTAAACGGAATAAAGGGTGATTGAGGGGGCAAAAGTAATGATAATCGCCGAAAGTCAAAGGTCGAATGAGATTACTTCCGGTTACTCCGCAGCATAAAAGTCAATCCGAATTTCGGTACCAGCAGGTGATAGCTCCTGTTCCCTATGTCATGGCTACGGTGACCTTTTTCTATGCCGGTATAAGCATCGACGGCATGATAATTCATTCCATTCGTACGATACAGATTCATGATATAGGTACATTCCGCAAAGAGATGGATGCGATGCCAAAATTTCCACGACAGATAGACGCTCGGATTGATGGAGAAACCGCCATCGTCGTCATAAGTGCCATAGAACGAGATGCGGTCGGTGGTGTTGGTGCCGGGTTGCTTTCGGTAGAGTTCGAGAAAACCGTCATCAAACTGAAAGGTGCCGACGCCGATGCCCAGAGAGGGTTGAAAGCTGAAGCGCCCGAAATCTTTCCGATAGATGAGCCGCATATTGAGGTTGAAGAACGCGCTCCCGAAAGAGTCGGTTTCCTTGCCCGTCCAGTCGTTGCGGAAGTAGTTGTCCGACCCTTCGCCGAAATCTATTCGGGTACCTATGCCCCACGATTTCGACCAGAAATACTTGATGCCTACCGAAGAGGTCACGCCGGGTTCGTGCATACTCCGCAGGGAGATGCCCGAAGTAACGTTGCGCGAACCGGCAAAGGCATAGCCCATACCGAAAGCGGCATCCAGAAAGACCTGATGCCGCAACGGCTCATACACGGACTGTGCCGACACGGGAGTGACGGACAGGGCGCAGCCCATGCCCATACACAGAAGAAGAGCAGATATTCGTTTCATGATGCAGTGCTTAATAAAAGGTGAGTGTTTCGGTATCCGCCACAATCGTCTGTCCGGTTTCCGTCAGAAATTCCACCCTGAACCGATAGGTACCGGCAGCGGGATAGTGCATGAGTACCAGCGTGTAGTACTCCCCTGCGTCGACAAAGCGGATGGGGGTGCTGATGCCGATGTACATGGAGTTCTCCTGATAGAACAGTTCGTCTACCACGCTGCCGGCAGGATAGTTTCCTCCGTCGAAGTCGGTCAGCGTTGTGATGTGCGCCTCCTTGATGGGCGGCATGATGCTGTTGTACTTGTGTCCGGACACTTCAAGCACCGGAACAACTTGCAGCATGTAGGCACGGCGCGGGCAACGGTTGTCGACGACAGGTACGGGCAGGTTACCGCTGTTGTCCATCGACCGCAGTTCAATCCTGCTGATAGCGTTTTCGAAGTCGGCATAACCGGTTTCACCCCGATTGATTTGTTCTTCGCCCCGATCTCTGTTGCACTGCACGGTGAGCATCAGCAACAGTAAACAGGCAAAAAGCTGCGCGAAAAATGGTCTCATTCTCATAAAGTTCTGTTTTTAAAAGGTATATCTGTGTGAGTTTATCCTTAAAATGCGTGGATATACAAGATACTGCGCAGCCGATACAATTATATTATGAAAGAATCACTACATTTGCCCCCATTCTTACTCCACCGAATTTATGAAGATAGTAGTATTAGACGGTTATACTGCCAATCCCGGCGACCTGAGCTGGGACAAACTGAAGGAGCTGGGCGAATGTGTGATATACGACCGCACCGCCCCGCACGAAGTGACCGCACGTGCCTCCGAAGCCGAAGCCATCCTGACCAACAAGGTGGTCATCACCCGTGACATGATGGGAGCCTTGCCCGCGCTGAAGTATATCGGCGTGATGGCAACCGGCTACAACGTGATCGACATGGATGCCGCCTGCGAACGGGGCATCATCGTGACCAACATCCCCGCTTACAGCACACCGTCGGTGGGGCAGACGGTCTTTGCACACATCCTGAACATCACCCAGCGGGTGCAGTACCACTCCGAACAGGTGCAGCTCGGACGCTGGACTAACAGCGTCGACTTTACCTTCCGAGACACGCCGCTCATCGAGCTGCTGGGCAAGAAGATCGGCATCGTGGGACTGGGACAGATAGGCTACAACGTAGCCCGCGCCGCCTTGGGCTTCGGCATGAAGGTATGGGCGTACACTTCCAAATCGCGCCTGCAACTGCCGCCCGAAATCAAGAAGATGGAACTCGACCCGCTCTTTCGCGAGTGCGACATTATCACCCTGCACTGCCCGCTCACCGAATCCACCCGCGAGTTGGTCAACGCCCGGCGCCTCGCCCTGATGAAGCCGACTGCCATCCTCATCAATACCGGTCGCGGCGGACTGATTAACGAACAGGAGCTTGCCGACGCACTCAACAACCAACGCATCTACGCCGCCGGATTGGATGTGCTCTGCGAGGAGCCGCCCCGCAACGGAAGTCCGCTGATCGGCGCACGCAACTGCTTCATCACCCCGCACATCGCATGGGCTACCACCGAAGCCCGCCAGCGACTGCTGCAAATAATGGTGGAGAACCTGAAAGGATACATCAACAACAAGATTGTCAACAACGTCACCCCCACCGCAAAGTCATGAGCACCTCCGAACTGAAAAGCCTGTATCGCGGCATCTTCCCCTTATTGAGCATCGGGCTGGCTGCGATTACCATCGTAGCTGCCTTCTCCGGCTACTTCCATCCGCAAAATGCCCCGCTGATGTCTACGCTGGGACTTGCCGTGCCGGCACTGCTCCTTGCCAATGCCATCACGGGCATCTGCTGGCTCTTCGGCAGCCGCAAGCGGTGGGCATTACTTCCGCTGGTGGCGCTGCTGTTCAACAGTAACTACCTCCTGTCGGTCTTCCAGCTGAACCTCTTCACCCCCGGTCAGCCCCAGCTGAAGATAGCCTCCTACAACATACAGCACTTCGGCTCCGAAATCACCGGCTACTCCGCCAAGCGACTGGCTGCCTATCTCGAACAGGAGCAGGTCGACATCCTCTGCTTTCAGGAGTTCAGCGCCAGCCGGTACTACCCCATCGACAGCATCCGCCGCGTCTTTGCCCATTGGCAACATGTCATGCTGCCCGCACAAGACTCCATCCGCGGGGTGCTGCCCATCGCCGTGTTCAGCCGATACCCGCTCATCAACGGACGCTTCATCGGCTTCAACGAAAGCGCCAATTGCAGCATGTTGTGCGACATTGTGCTGCCCGACGACACCCTGCGCCTCTTCAACAACCACTTGCAGACCACCAGCGTGAACCAAAGCCGGCGCAGGTTGGAGCGGGGACTCTCTACCGGCGACCGCCGCCGCGAGGTGCAAGCCGTGCAGTCGTTCACCGGCGCGCTGCAATCCAACGACATGAAACGAGCCGCACAGACCGACAGCATCGTGAAGCTGATACAAGCATCCCCCTACCCCGTGCTGGCATGCGGCGACTTCAACTCCCTGCCCTCCTCGTACACCTACCGGCAGATGCACAAGGTGCTCGAAGACGGCTTCCGCACCGCCGGATGCGGGTACATGTCGACATTCCGCTACTACAAAGGCATGTTGCGCATCGACTACATCTTCCACTCCCCCACGCTGAAAGGGTGCGACTACGAATCGCCCGACGTGATCGAGATTGCCGGCATGGCAAAAGACTTCAGCGACCACAACCCCGTAATCATGTCATTGAAATACAAAGAATAACACCCCCTCTCTGTCCCATGAACAAGCATTTATTACTCCTGTTACTGCTGCTTCCTGCCGGCATGTTTGCCCAGCAGCAGGTCACTTTCCCCGACGACTTCCTCCCCGATGCGCTCAACGGCAAGGAGGTGACGATTACGAATACGCTGACGTTGACTAACAACTATAACTACTACACCGGCGACATCACCCTATCGAATGGCATGCTTTGGATTCCTACCGAAAAGAATCTGCCCGACAAAGCGATGTTTGCCGAGAAGAACGCCGAGAACAAAGCCAACCAACTAACGGTCTACAACGGGAAATTCTCTTTCGTTGATGCCGACGGAACCTGCCGCATCGGACAAACCGTGACCGGCATCACCGGAACAGTCAAGTACAGCAACGGGAAGTACACCCTCACCTTGACACAAGAACCGCAATTCACCGGCAATCCCCGCCCGACGGAGATTACCACGGAAGAGGCGTACAACGTGAAGGTGGCAAGCTTCAACATAGAACATTTCAACGCCAAAGAAGAGGTGCAACGTACAAAAGTGAGTCTCTCCCTCAAAGCACTCAATGCCGACATATACGCATTGACAGAGGTACAAGGGAATGGCGCCCTGCACGTATTATGCGATTCACTGAACAAGTTCTTCCCCGACAACACCTACCTCTGCGTTGACAATACGAGCAACACCACGAGCGACATGTGTGCCTTCATCTACAACGCCGCCAAGATGGACGTCTACGGCTCGTTTCAACGAAACAAACTCGCGCTGTGGAACGGAAATCCCTATTTGGATTACCGCAAAGTAGCCCAAGCGTTCACGCTGCGCTCCAACAACGAACGCTTCATCGTTTGCCTGAATCATTGGAAAGCCAAAGACGGCGACGGAGATACGCAAGACGGACAAAGCGGCTCGGTAGCCAAACGAATGATTGAGGCAGAAGCCACCCTCAGGTTCATCGAAGAGATGAAGACAACCTTCGACGACCCCGACGTACTCATCGTGGGCGACCTCAACTCCTACACCAAGGAAGACCCTATCCGCACGCTCGACGAGGGAGGGATGTTCAACCAACTACAAAAATATGCCCCTACCGAATACAGCTACGCTTATCATGATAACAGCCTTGGCTATTATGCCGTGGGCTACCTCGACCACAGCTTCGCCAACAGCTCGATGGATGCACAGATCGTCGACGCCCGCCCCTTCCGCATCAATGCCGACGAACCGCAGAAGCTCGACATCGGACAGCCGAACGTGCAACCCGACAACATGTACCGCTGTTCCGACCACAACCCCATCGTCACCTTCATCAACCTGCCGGACAACAGCACCGGCATCCACTCCCCCACTGCCACAGAGGCTACCGTCCGCCTGTCGGGCAACCCGCACGACGGATATTTGAACATCGAAAGCCACGAACCCCTCACCCGCATTGAAGTGATGCAAACCAACGGGCAGCCCGTCGCCGCCTACCGCGCAAGCAACCGAACATTCACCCTCCCCGTCGAAGGATTGCCCGGCGGCATCTACCTGATACGCATCCGGAATGACAAGGGCGAACAGACCACGCTCAAAACAGTCTTGCCATAAAACAACGGGCTGCGCCTCCTCCCCACCACCAGCTGCCCGAAACACCCCGCCTCTTTGCGCTGCCTCTTTGCCCTACCCCTTTTGCCATTCCAATATCAAAAAAAAAAAACGGTAGTATAAAACACGCTGTTAGTTGATTATTCTTGCAAGCTTGTTGTACGAAGCATACCTTTGCACCGACAAAATAAGAGACTCGATAAAAGCCGAACACAAATAGACTTTTTGAAGAGCACAAGTTTAAAACACTATTAATTAACAGTAACACAATGGACACAAAGACA
>JAISGR010000031.1 GCA_031262995.1 Prevotellaceae bacterium
GTGGGCAACCTGACTATCTACCATCTCTACCCGGGCGCCGACATGACTTCCGACTACAACCTGCGCAGCAACTACCACTACACGCTGAACCTGACGGTGAACGGCACCTACATCGGCGCCGACGACACCCGCGGGGTGGAGTACCGGAAAGACGAAATCATCGACTGCACCGCCATGGATCTTGCCAACTGCTACATGGTGTACCCCGCTCCTGCCGGCAGCGGCATTACCCGTACCTACCGCATCCCGATTCAGCGCATCAACGACTATTGGACGGGGACGGCAGCCGGTTACGGCAAGAACACGGCAAATAGTTTGACTGTCGGCGAAGCGTGGAACGCCTCGGTGCTGTGGAGCGATATGACTGCCATCACCACTGCCACCCCCATCACCGCGTCGGGCACCTATACCGGCGTGCAGAGCAAAGATTACTTCTCCTTCCAGGTACCTGCCGGCACGGAATCAGGCAATTTCGTGGTGCAAGTGACCGATGCCGCCAACAACAGCATCCTCTGGAGTTGGCACCTCTGGGTGACCGACTACGAAGCCGACCTGTGGCGGGACGGTGCTGTGAACTCCGTGCCGAACGCCAGCTACGCCGTCTTCGGCGGACAGGTGGACTGCTACGGCGGCACGGTATGGCAGTCGGGCGGTTTACTGAGTGGCAAGGTGATGATGGACAGGGACCTGGGCGCCATTGAACGAGGAACGAACGCAACCTCAACCAGCCGTGGTATACTCCATTACCAGTTCGGACGGAAAGATCCGTTCCCTGTGTCGTTGAATGGAACAAGTACGTTGCAGTTAACCGGTTCGGGCACATTCCCCACTCCAGTAGCCGCTTATAAAACGATCGCTGCATCCGTACAGGCTCCAACTACCTTTTATTATAGTTCTCAAGGCACTGATTGGACAAGCGATGCTCAGGGAATAACCTATCTTTGGAATGACCCCAACGCCCCCCTTCCCGATGCCGATGTTCACAAAAAGAGTATCTACGATCCCTGTCCTTCCGGTTGGCGCTTACCGGAGATTGCCGCAAGCGAAGACACTGCCAGCCCATGGGAAGGTTTCATTTTTAGCGACCTCACCATATACGCCTATGCTGCGGCAGGTTATCGTTACTACGGCTCCGGCGGTCTGAGCTTCGTCGGGGAGCGCGGTTACTGCTGGTCTGCTTCCCCACTCAGCTACACGCACGGGCAGCTCATGTACTTCCGCAATTCGAACGTCTACCTACAGGGCAACACCTTCAGAACGCTCTGCATCACCGTCCGTTGCTCCCAACAATGAAGCATTCCGTGCGTAATTTGATGAATGAACATACAAAAGGTATTTCATAAGAAAATCGTTTCATAAGAGAACCGATTGAATATCTTATTTTTCAGCGCTATTTCGGAGAGAGTCTCTCCTATTATTTGACCCGGAATGGCTGCAAGTCGGACTATCTTCAGCTCCCCTCCTGCCGGCAGGAGGGGTGGCGCGTAGCGACGGGGTGGTGGATGAATAATTTCCTGATAATCAACAGCTAATTAAACGCTTCAAAAAGCTGTCTGTACCGGGTCTCGGTACAACCTGTACCGAGTCGTCGATAAGCCTGTACCGGGTCTCGGTACAACCTGTACCGAGTCGTCGATAAGCCTGTACCGAGTCTCGGTACAACCTGTACCGCAACCCGGTACAATTTGCCCTCCTGAGCGCCCCGAATTTATCCTACCCACTCCTCATCAGAGACACTTTCCTTTATTTATCTTGAATGCAGCGTATTGAAAATGCTTCGCACATTGAGCCGATACCGTTAGTATTCATAAAGCCGTTGTAAGCAATGAAGCGAGATCCCATTTTTGTAGAGGAAGGGGTAGAACTCCAAATGATTAGTGTATTTACGTTGGTCACTCTTACACCCATAGTATTTAACGTCGGATGAACAGAGTAGTAAATAATACCCTCTACCGGAGCTGTTGCATTGCCTGGCCAAAAGCGCAGTCCTTGACCACCTACAGCCCCTCCATTGAACCAATCCAAGTCGGGGCGGGTAATACAGAAAGAGGTGTTGGTGGAAGTCGTTGCACTACCAAAAGTATTCCACGTGCCGATTTCCGGAACTTTCCAACCCAACGGACACGGGTCGAAGAAACTCTTTCCATTTCCGGAAGCAGGAGCATTCACATCATGCCACAACACATCTTTATTATTAATATCTGCTGCCCAATCGATTTCGGTGTAGCTCGGATTAACATAAATGGTCAGCGGATTCTGTATAGCAACACTCATATTGACAGGAACAGCGCCAAATATAAACTTCCCTCCTCCGTTTTTGTCGCCGAAATTCATGGGAAACGGATCTTTTCGTCCGAACTGATAAGTTAAATAGCCGCGATAGTCACCATATACACCGTTAGTTGTGGGAGTAGCAGCCGGCCAACGGGTAATCGATCCCAAATGGCGATCCATCATAAGATTTCCTGCCGGAGTCAAACGTTCCAGTTGTCCGCCGGGAACAGGATAGGTATAAACGCCGTTGGTTGGCGTACCGCTATATTGGTACGGATTGTAGTCGGTCACCCAGAAATGCCAGGAATAGAGTAGCGTCTTATCTTCGTTGTAAAGCCCAATCAGGAAATTGCCCGAAGGCACCCCGGGCGGAACCACTAATGTATATTGAGCGGTACTGCTCGTTCCGGCGGCATAGGTATCGGTTGCCTTGCCAAAGAAGACTCCGGTAGTCGAGGGCTTCGCCAGTGTACCGCTTTCGTCAAAGATCGGTGTATTGTTTTTCGCACCATCCACGCCGTCATCCCAAATCAGTTCGAGACTCCACGTCTCTCCCTCTTGAAGCACATTTGCGAGGTCATTGCCATAGCCGATATCGCCGCTTGACCAATAGCTGTTAGACTTACCGATATTGAACGTATAGGTACGTGATTTCCCGGTAAGAGGCGGATTGAGTATATAGCTGTTCGAGGTAATGTCGTCGGCATACTTGGTGACGTCTCCATAGCTTTCCACCCGGCTATCTGTGCTCGAGCCAAGCCCTTTAACGGTCAGTGCAATGGTGTAAAAGCCGTTGCCTTTGATGTTAAAATCGTTTGTCTGATTCGCTCCCGGATAGACACGAAACACACCGGTAGCCTGGGTATTCACATCTTTAGCAACAATCTCGAAATAGGTACTCCCCGCAGGAGCTAACGTATTTTTCAGTGTCGCGTCGCTGTTTGCCACGGTACCGCGCCGGTTGCGAGGCATGTACCAAGTTACTTTCGCCGCTTCAGCTGCTGTACTTGCTTTAGTTATACTCACCGCTTCGGGAGCATAATCGATAGTGGTAGGCAGAACCGGATAATTACCCGTAACCACCGATTCCACCACAGCATCTACCACTGCCATCTTAGCGGGAACTTCGCGTAGTTGCACGGAAACCACTTCTATATCGGCATTATCTACGGTAAGTTGTAGTTGTACTTTAGCCACATCGCGATTAAATACTACCGTCGGAGGTGTGATTAAGGTTGCCGCATTGGTTGCGGTTTCTACAATACCTGACATCATCAATGTTTCCACCGCCGGACTACCCAACTGATGATGCAGCGACGTTTCATCAACTACTGTCTTCGTGATAGATACCACATCTTTTAGTGTAGAAGCATTGCCGAGCACATTAAAGCCCATATACGAACCGCCTTCAGGCACATTAGCCACGCACACAATGGTCTGCGTCTGCGCATTCTCTACCAATTGTACACTGATAGACCCCGGATTGACTGCATCCGGCTGCGCAGTGATATCAATCCCTTCCTTATATTGGGCGCTACCGACTATATAGTTAGCCGTGGGGCCGGTACCATTAAATTGCAATACCCACACGTTTTTTATCGGAGCCATGAGACCGTCGGTGATGGTAAGACCATCAATGGAGCGCGTCATGGGTTCGCACATAGCGGAGATTCCCGTTGCATGAAAGGGAATACTCACGGCTATCGTTTGGCTGTTCGCGGTGACCGGTAGCACCTCTGTTTCTTGCCGGCAAGAAAATAATAGAAGCATCAAGGCTACCCCGCATACGGGAAATGTTATTCTTTTCATATTCTGCTGTATTTTTTGTTCTAATTGCCTATTTCTTGAGAACCGCCACCTACCGGCTCCCAGTCGCCGTTATAGTGGAGAGTGCCTATATAATGAAGCACGCCATTGTCACCACCTATCTCGCCATTGCCATCATCGTCATTCCCTAAGTTCGGGTCAGAGCCATCGGCGTAAGCGTCCCAATCGTTCACCATATAATAGAGCGTCATGGAGGTAGTGGATACATCTACATAGAAGATATACTTCTTACACATCTTCATATTCAGTGAGATGGGGATACCTTGCTTTTGGGTTATGCCATTATCGAAAAGCAGCTCTACCTGCAAAGTCATAGGTATGGCGGCTGCTGATTGACCTGTATAATCGGCAGGCCAGCAGCCAAACTCGCCGGTAGTGTAATAAAATGGAACGTTCGCAGGTAACGAAATGCCACCCATCTCCGTAGCAGCGGGCAGCGTTAAACCTACACCTGTACCGGTATCAGGAGTACGCGTCATGGGCACCTCGTAGGTGCCGTTTCTATTAAATTGATTTATATAACTGTTCGGATTAGCGGCATACTTGGCATAGCTTATGTAGTCATTCCAGGCAATCTCCGTGTATCTGTAATCTATGTAAACCTCTTCCGTACAGGGATTGTAGAATCCGCCGCCACCGGCATTCAGCAGTAGCGGAGTAGATTTAAAACTAAACGACTTACCTACCGACGAATAGAAATACACCTCCACCTTCGACTGTAGCAGGTACATATTCAGATTTGCCGGCAACTCATATTTAGCACCGGTGTCTGCCGCTGTGATCGTGATGGGGAAGTCGGGTCCCTTACTCACATAGATGTCATTGACCGGATTATCTTTGATAAGCTTATTGCCAGCATAAGTTCGAGTGAGCAAAGCTGCCTTAAACCCCAACGCGTTCATGGCTCTAACCTGCTGAAATTCGGTAGCAACACACGGATGAATCACTGTTGTATAGTACTTACCCGGCGCAAGATGTTGTGCACAAGCATAATCGGGATTTACAGGGGTAGCCATATTCGCGACAGGTCTCCATCTAAAGTCGGTGACCCAAGTAGGCACAAACGTCACATATCCGTTATTGGCATCCGGAACATACACATACGTACCAGACTGGTAAAAATCGTTAGATAGCTTAACGGCACCAACGGGATAACTCATAAAGGTAAAAGCATCGCCGGCAGTAAAAGTATAGGCACCGCCTGCGATACCCCGCGTAGTGCCGGAGTATTCTATGGGAGGGATGGAGGTGATGACATCTCCCGCGTTTGGGAACTCTGCCTGACAAGAGGTCAATGCACACATACTGCTCAAAGCAACAGAGAGCAACTTGTTTCTATTCTTCATATCCGGATATTCGTTAAATGATTATTTGAGATGCCTCGCTGCCGCTCACTCCATTCAAGGTAATTTTCGACACATCCGGAACGGCATTGAAGCGTACATAGTTACCTACTACTACCTCGAAATTATACATGATGCCATGCAACAATCCCGACGCTCCTCCCGAGAAGCTGATTTCATCCAAATTCTTTCGGAACGTCTTACTCGTGTTGCCGTCACTGAATATATAGTCGTTGCCGGCAGCATCCGAAAAAGAGAACTCTGCCACCAGCACCACATCGGTTCCTACCTTGATATCAGCAGTGGCAAGCTCCGGCAACAAGAAGTCGCAAATGGCATAGGAATAACGAGAGAGACCGGTGTAGCTTGCGTCCCAATTAAAGCTTGAAGGCAATATTTTATTGAACTCTATCTGAATGCTATTGGCGGGGACAATATCGTCGAGTGTGGTAACGGGCGTATCATCATCGAAAAAAGGTGTCATCGCATTGAAGGTACCTGAACCGGTAAGCACACCGGTAATAGGGTCACCGGCTTTGGTCTCCAATTTCAGTATAATTTCTTTGATGTAAAATTCAGGAAGGTTACTACTCTCAAGTCTACCAATCTCTCTACGTATCGAAAACCGCAAGCAGCTCATCAGGTGATAAAAATAGAGTTGCGAATAGGGCGAAGGGGTTGACATGCTGTAAGTCACAGGTCTGCACACCATATAGTCCTTGCTTGCCTCGGCTTCAGTGCCGCTAAACGCTCCGTTGCCTTGATCCGTTCCCAATGAAAAAGGAACGGTAAGTGTACCGGCTGCCTTATCATACACCGTGCCGCTCTCGAAAGGTGCATATCCGTATATCTTCACTTCGTCGCTTCTATTACTAAAGCCTGATAGGATGGAACCCAGATAGCTCACCCCGTTATACCAACGCCACGAGCCACCGCCTTGCGACATGCCTCGCACGTTATCATAGCCCGCCACATTCGGGTCGCCTACCACTCCAATGCCACTACCGGAGTTAATGACGCAGAGACCGATCGTGGCATTGGCCGGAAACTGATTCTCAACAGCACCGCGTGTAGCTACCACATTGTCGGAATCTAAGGTTGCCAAACTTGGAACGATATGTATTTTAACAGGGTGTTCTGCCGAAGCCGGAAGCTCCGGTGACTGGTTCGAGCATGCCGTCAGCATACCGGTGAGCATGGCTGCTGCTACCCAAAGGGGAATGTGTTTTCTTGTCTTCATACGCTATTTCCTTATCCGTCTTATATTGTTTTAATGCCAAAAGTTATTATCGTTCAATTGATTTAGATTCGTTATGTCGAGCGCACCGCCGTCCCATGCATGAGCCGTGATGCTGCCGCTGGAGATGGCTGCACCGGAAAAGAGAAGCTCTATGGTATAACACACACCTTGTACTCCGCCAGTGTTGTTCACTATATCATTGACGCTACCGGCTCCTCCGGCAGGAATAGTAACCGTTGTTACCGACATCTCGTCATCGTCGTTGACAATACCCAGGTTGAAAGATGTGTTCGGACGAATCATTACGTCAAGTATTGCCGCCGGCGTTCCGCCCGAGGGAACTTCAATACTTCCATCCTCGAACGTACAGTATATCGCACCGGGATTGATAAAGCGGGGGAGACCGGTTTGCAAGTCAACCTGTACGCCGGCTATCGGAGCAGTCACTGCCTTCGGAGTAATAAAGACACCGGCTATTCGGTTGGGGTAATTGCTGCCGGGCTGACATTTGAATGTAAACTTGAAACGGGTCAGCAGATGCTTGAATTGCATCACATCAGGTGCCACTCCTGAAAGTGGGTCATTCTTCGAACCCGACACAGGGTCGCTCAACATGACATCTACGTTACCCTCTTTAATGTCATACTCTACTATACCCGTAGTCGCATCGGGCACCGCTTGCGGATAGAAGCCGCGCAGATATACTTTATCGTCGCCCCCACCCGTGCTGGGATAATCCAGTCCGGTGTCTAACAGGTGAACGCCGGTGTTATCGGGTATCGTTACGTCCAGCTTTCCGGCATAGATGAGATTAGGCTCAAAACGATAGGCTACGCTGATGGGAGTAGCATTCCATTCGTCAATGGCTGCACGAGTAGATATACCCTGATTGAGGGATGCTATCGGTAGCGAGATGTTGCTATCGAAGGCATCAGCCGATGGTATCGGTGATTCGCCGGAGCAGCCGATGCACAGAAAGAGTGGCAACACGAACCATGTATGGTTGATCAGTTTATTCATTGTTAGTTTCTCCTTATCTTTTATCCGATGATTCTATCTGTCCTATCAAATATTTACCGAGGTACTTGCTCCCGTCGTCCACTCTATACTCCCTCCTACTTCAAAGTTTGCCACCTTCAGTTCGAGTTTCGCTCCTTTGGTGGCGGAGAGCGTAATCTGATAGTTGTATGCCTGTCCCGCTTCCCACTTGCCGTTGCCGGAGGCGGAGAGGTCGAACGATGCGACTCTGGCTTCCGACAGTCCGGTGGTCAGGCTCGTGACGGTGTAGTGCACGAACAGCATGACGGGCGAGGGTGTGCCTGCCACTGTTTTGCTCAGGGTTTGGGGTATGAAGAGCCAATGTCCGTCGGGGGTAGCGTTGAGGGTGCGATAGGTGAAATCGGTGGCTGTCTGTCGGGCATCAAACAAGAGTTGGGTAGCATCCAGCCCGTTGCTGGGACGCAGCTTGTAGAGCTTCAACGCACTCAGTGCGGCAGGAATGGGCGCTACCCATGTTCCGGCGGGGTTGGCGCCAACCGGAGCCAGTGTGAGCGTGCCGCCGGGGATGACGCTGTCGACGTGTATCTCATCTACCGCAACCATAAACGGGCGGGCTTGGTCGCCGGTGTCTCCACCACCCGTTCCCGGGTTGAGACGCACGGAGATGTCGACGCACGCCAATGCATGTTTCATGCTGAACGCTACGGTGCCGGCATTGGTGCCGTAAACTTGGTCAAGCTGTACGCCGTAAAGCAGATCTGTCTGTTCCGCAACGTCGACAGGCACGGTGTAGGCTATCGTGGGTGAACCGGTTTCGGCTGCTGCTTGCGGATAGACCACGAAAGTTGTCTGGTTGTCTACGTAGGGAGCGTAGGCAAAGAAGGAGACGCTTCGCGCCGCATCAGGCCAGTACTTGGTCACGCCGTCGTATCCCCAGTTACCGCTCTTCTTGACTACCATTTTGTTGAGAAAGTAGTCGGGAATGAGCGCTGAGGCGGTGGTACCCGACCATCCCGCCGTGAGTGCGTGCGAATAGCCGAAGACACCGATGCGATCGAGCGTGGCGGTGGTGCTGACTGTCGCCCTCGAGCTAACTGCGTCAATCGACTCGAAAGTGAAGTCTACACGGGCGTCATGCCTCTCCGTATGGATGTCCGCGACGTCAACGCACGCATACATGGAACAAAACGGGATGAGAGATAAGATGAGTTTTCTACGCAACATATATTATACTATCGTTTCTGCTTAAAATATCTGTTCTGCTATATACTACTTGCCGATACACCTTGCATGGGTGCTGTTGCAGGTGAGTATTGAGAGGGAAGCTCCGACGCACGCTGAACGCGGGGAACCCGGGTGACGGGCGCCGGAGCTTCGGGATGAGTGTTTAGAAAATTAAATAGACGTGCAAATTACAAGGTGATGTTAGTTGATCGGCTGACCGGCAACTGCCTGCCAACCATTAACGTTGGTAACGGCGAATGCTACGCCAAAGCCGGAGTACTGCAATTGAAGTTCGTAAGTATGCCCATAGTCCAACGACGTTAATCCGCCAAATTTGAACTGATAATCATCTTCCGGAACAATCTCGGTACCGGCTCCATCCGTAACCTTGTATTTGATCTCGATGTAAGCTTCACCGGTAGCAGCTGGTTCATCACCAGCGACGGCACCGCCTGTCCATGCAGCAAGAGCTTGCGGAAGTACCATCAAACCTTCATTAATCGTAGTTTGAGCGGCATAGGCTGCATTATTCCCCAAAACAGCAAAACCACCGGTAGGAATTGCCATTTCGTAGGTCTGGTCGTAGGTTGTATTCATACTCCATGCAATGCTTGAAGTCGGCGGCGCTGCAACCAGGTCTGCGCTCATTGTCAAGGTACCTGTATTATCCATATTCACCAACTTGACAGAATTAACCGTTACAGTAGTTCCGGGAGCGCTATTCTTTACCGAGAAGGTCACTTTAGCTAATGCATGATCGAAAGTGAATGCGACAGCGGTAGCAGATGCTCCGTCAGATGCATTGCGTGCTACCAAGAAATCCTCTTGCTTAGCGTCACCATCCGCATCTTTCAAAGGTACCGTGTATGAAAGCACGGCTGTGGCTGCATCCGCAGCGACTACCGTATTCGTCATCGCAGGAGTTCCGGCGGTTACATTGGGCGAACCGGCAGGACTGAATGCAAAGAAGTGAAAATGATCGCCAGCCTCAATGTTAGGAGAATAGTACACTATCGGAGCATAGGTAAACGTGTTAGCGCCACCGGCAGCTCTTACTACGGGAATGCCTGACATCAGATAAGCACTGGCTGTTGTGTAAGTGTCATAATAGGCAGCTGTTACACGGAAGTCCTTGAGGTTATCCAAGTCAATGGTGGTGGCACGAGTCGCCTCAACACCATTGTTCACAGTAGCGCGGAACTCCACCGCGTTACCCTTTGTAGCTTGTTGTTCGCTGATGGTCTCATCATTCGAGCAACCTGTCATTGCAACTGCAGCAATTGCTGCTAAAAACAAAACTTTTTTCATACAAAAAATGATTAGAAGTGAATTAATAATAAATGGGAAAATAGTTATCGCTATAAAGTAATGATTGTCATTGCTTCAGTTCAACTGTATGGTCTCCTCGTTCCACTCGTCCACGTCGGCAGTGAATCCTCCGCTGTCGGCGGAGCTGTCGTCGGGCGGCACGATAACCGGACCGCCGTCGTCCGAAGAGCCGTCTATCACGATGTGGAAGTTGAGATAATGATTGTTTCCGTCGGTCTTGTCGATCTGCGGAGTGATGTTCCACGTATATTGCAGGATGCCGTTGGTGGATGACTTGTGCAGAATCTCGAGGGTGAAGTTGTTCTCCATGTCGAGCCGCCCGAAGGTGCTGAACGAGCCGTAGATGCGGTGTCCCTTCACGTCGACCGAAGCCGCGAAGAAGAGCGTTACGGGCGAAGCGGAGAGCGTGCCTCGCGTCAGGAAGTAGGAGGCGGACATGCCCGAAAGTGCTCCGCGGGTGTCGGTGACATATTCCGCTCCCTGCACGTTGAGCACCTCGAACGTATAGGTATAGAGCACGTTTTGCGGTTGATAGGTCATGGTATCGGGCAAGTTGTCCCCGCGCTTGACCACATCAAAGCAGGGATATTGAGCCACGTTAAACAGGGCATCCTCCGAGATCGAAGCAGCTGTGCGCTCGTTGGGGAAAGCGCGGGTGTAAGTGGAACGCGACATGGTGGCGCTGTAAGCCTCGGCATTGACGGAATCGTTCTCGTTGCGGAAATAGATATTGCTGTTGGCGTTGTAGGAGTATGCCACACCGCGATAGGAGGCACCCACGGGCAACAGCAACATGCCGTCGCCGTCGGCAAGCGTGAAATCGGAGATGCCGTAGGAGGGAAATTCCGCCGTGCGCGAAAAGAGATTCACCCGCATCGTGCCCCAAGGGGTGTAGCCGTCGGGGTAGGACTCCGGGATGTTCCACTCAAAGTGTACATCCACAGCCTGCTGATCCGCTCCGTTGCCTGCTCCCCACCACAAGTCTTTATTGGTGCAGGCGGAGAAAAGAGACAAACCGACAATGACTGTACACGTAACCGCAGAGAGGCGTTGCCAACCCGACTTCACTGTTATATATGGATAGTTCTGTGTCATAATTGATACTGCTTTATGTTTCACCATGATGATGCTTATTCCTTTGTTTGCAATGCACCGATGCGGTAGACCAATGATACTTTCGCCTTGGTCGGTCCGAAGTAGTGCAGTCGGTGGGTGCTTTCCCACGGATAGCGGTTGTTGGCTCCGTCGAAGTGATACCGATAGTACTTGCCTCCCAGATAGCCTGCCGAGATGCCCAGCTCGAGATTCCAGCGGTGTGCCAGCCGAATGGAGTATCCGTAGCTGATGCCTGCCGAGATGGAGAAGTCGCTTTGGCTGCCATTCGCCTCCTTCCAACGGAGGTCGTAGGTGCCTCCCATGATGTACACGCCCAGGTAGTGTCCGTTCAGGGGTTGCTGTGTGCGGGTGCCGAACCATTTGCGTGCCTCTACGCCCAATGTCTGTATGCGATAGAAGTATCGCTTGCTGCCGCCGGTGTTCCACCATGCCCATTGGGCTTCGACTTCGGTCGACCACCCGCCGGGCAATGGGAACTCTAAGGCAACGTTGGGCAGGAGCGCCACATCAAACAATAAGTTAGTCTTTGCCGCAAAATGATAAGGCGCGTGTTTGCCCGAGTCAATAATAAGAGTGTCTGTCTGCTGTGTTTGTACAACTGTGTTGTATGCTACTCTAATTGTATCTCGTAGGGGAGTCTCCATCGCTTGCAGAGAGCTTTTCAGGCGATTGAAGGCATCGGTAATCCGCTCCTCGAAAGAGGTGCCGTAGGGAATCTTCACCGGACGGCTCACAATGCTGCGGTCGGCAAGAAACTCGGCTGCCTCGGAGGCGGGAAGCAGGGCATTCGTCACAACGCGCTCCACCTCGTCGGCATCCAACCGGCGGTTCAGGCGTTTCTCCGCCAGGCGTTGCAGGTTGCATGTCAGGGTGATGATTGCCCGCCGTTGAAGGGGGAAGAAGTGGGTGCGCATATAAGCGTAGGGGCGTCCTCCGTCGAGCTTCTTCAGCAGGGTTTCGCGGCGATCGGGATTGGAGGTCTTGGCAATGATGCTCAGCACTTCGCTTTTCCAGGCGAACCGGTCGTCGGGAACCTGTCGGACGCAGCCTGCCAATCCGTCCCAGTCCTCGCCTGTCCAGCGCACATCGGTGGCAAGATAGGAGGAGAGCCGGTAACGCCCTTCGAGGAAGTTGCGCAGAGAGTAGGCACGTTCGCGCGACAGAATCTCGTTGTTCTGCCGGGAGCCTTCAATGCTGGCGCTGCCCGTCAGTTCGGCGCGGTCGAAGCTGATCAGCGTATCGTGCAGGGCAATGTCGAACAGCTCGTCCAAGCGTGACATCAGTTGGGGATTGTGCCGGATGTCGTTGCCTATCGAAATGGAGCTGGGATAGTAGAAGAGATAGCCTATCGAGACGCGACCGTGGCGGAGCACATCCATCGTCAGGGAGTCGCGATAATCCTTCGGCGTGACGACAAGGTTGGCGGAGAGCGGTCGGGCACAAACCGAAACGGAAAAGAGTACCAGCAGGAGTGAGATCAGCATGCAAACCGTCAGCCTTCCGCCTGTGCCCAACAGCTCGAATCCCCATTTCTTTTTCAAGGGGAACCCACCGCTTGCCTGCCGCGCCTGAATAAGTATAGTGTACATAATTAGATAGGGGTTAAGATACTTGATTCGCAGGAAGCCAACTCTTCTTTTTGTTCCTGTGCAGTGGCAAGCCACACATCATACAGGCAGATGCTCGCCAGCATGTTCCGGCTGCTCTTCCTGATTTTTTCCAATTGGATGCCGGCTTCGCCGTAGATACGGGTTAAGTCCTGAGACTGCCCGTCTCGCGCTTCGGGCGTTATCTGCAGATGCCCGTGCACGGCGCGCATGACGTCGAGCAGGGTAATCCCGGATAGCTCCCGCTGCAATTCGCAACACGAAGATTCGGGATAGATCTTTATCAATCCTGCGTCGCGCAACTGTTGAAGCAGCACCTGACCGTAATGATTGGAAGTCAACGTCGTGATCCGTATCGCACGACTGCTCCGTCCGAGCATCTGTACCATCGAGATGGCAAAAAGTGTGTCGTAATCTAACATAGATGTTGGCATTTTTCTGTTGTTACTTGGGGTTATGTAGTGCATTTACTTTCTAAGTAACAGGATGGTGCGAAACAGACCTCTACACAGGCTCCGGCGGGGGCTGGAGGGAACCCCATCGGATAGTTTGGAGCCGGAAACAACCGCCAACGACCGGATGCATGCATTTTTGGAGATAAAATGCAAGCCGATTTTTTGTGGAATGCCCCAAAAAAGAGCCTGCCAAATCGAAAGACTCGGTATGACAAATGGGTAGTTTACTATTTTTTCGGCGTTGTTAGTTGATTATTCTTTCGAGTTATTGTATGAAGTAATAACTTTGCGTCGTGAATGAAACGGTTTACTTATTAGGCGTTACTTAGAAAGTAACGGGCTTACAAGTCGTTCTTTATCAGTCTATTATCATCGTCCCCTGCTGTTGCACCCAACAGCCTTCCCAAAATAAACTTGTAAATAACTTTGTGTGTTAGTGTCCTCTTCCTTGATGCGGCACGAGGTGTCTCATCCAAGAATGTGCTTGACGACAGTGGCATTGGCTGCGTCCAGGCAGTTGTTGTCCGATGCCTTCAGATAGGCTTCCGTGGTGGTGGCGGAGGTGTGTCCCAGGCATTCGGCGATGACCAATAGCGGAATCTTCTGATCCTTGGCTACGGTAGCCCACGTGTGACGGGCACAATAGCTGCTCACCTTGCGGCACACGCCCCGCAGAAGCGCCAGCTTCTTCAGGTAGTAGTTCATGTTGCGCAAAGCCCGGCAGTAGTTGTTGTAGAGGGCTTCACCCGTGAGGGTGCTGTCGAGCAGGTTGAGCAGGAAAGGCGAGTCGGGGTCGGCTTTGCACCGTCCGAGCAGGTTACGCACCGATTCGGTCAGGCGGATGTGCACTTCCACCCCCGTCTTTTGGCGGCGGAACACGATGTAGTCGCCGTGAACATCGGCTTTGCGCAACGTGGCAAGGTCTCTGAAAGAGATGCCTTGCAGACGAACCAACAGCTCCAGGTAGAGGGCTGCCTTGAGGATGGGGCGACGGGGCGACCTGCGCTTGGGAGCGCCTGAACCGGCAGGCGCATCGGCAGCATCGGGCGTTATCAGCATCCGCATCTCTTTGGGCAGGAGCGCGCGCTCGTGGTTGCGGGTTACATGGGTGAACACATGCTTGAACAGATTGGGAATATGCTTTACATTCCCGTCCTCTAAAGCCCGGTTGCAGGCAATGCGAATAAAACGGATATACAGGGAACTGGTGTTCCAGCTGCATTTCTTGGTCACGGTGAGCCAATGTTCGTAACCGGTAAGGAATTGTGGAGTCACATCACCCATGTAAAGTTCGTGATCGGCTCCGTAATAGGTGAAAATAGACCTTTTCACCGCGGCGCAGATGTGTGCCGATGAATAGCTTTCCCTCTTTTTGTAGTCTTCAATCATACGATCCAGGTAGACAGACAATTTAATTCTCTTCATAACTTTTGCCTTGAATTAAAATTAGACATTACATTTAGTTGATAATGTATAAGCATAAACTTATACATTATGACAATATTGTGCAGGACGCATAGATAAAATAAGGTGCACAGAAATGCAAACAAATAGTAAGTGAAATCCCCCGCAAGCACCAATGGGCTTGCGGGGGATTCTTTGTCGGCAGACTGTGGGTGCTTTTATTTACTAACCGTAAATACTTCTATTTACTAACCGTAAATACCTTTATTTACTGACCGCAAATACCGTTATTTACTAACCGTAAATACCTCTATTTACTAACTGTAAATATTTTCACTCACAAATCGTCTTGTTATTGGAAAGGGTCGGGGTCGGGAGTCGGCTTGGCGGCACCGATGTAGACTGTTTGCACGGCGCTGCGAGTGCTTTTCAGCAACGTGTTCGTGCCGCTAAACTGCGTCGTCACCTTCAACTCGTACTCGCCGTCCGCCAGTCCTGCGGGAATGACGAATGCCAGTTTCGACTTGGTGTTCTGCGAGAACATGTCGGTATCGACCTTGCTCACTGCGCCCGTCTGCACGTTGCGCAGCGTGACGCCCACCGACGGGTCTGTGCCTGCCAGCTGGATGTTCTTTCCGGTGAACACTGCGGGTTTGCCGGCTGCCACGGTGTTGCGTTCGCCTCCGCGGGTGGCGGCGGCGCTGACGCTGTTGATGTACATGGGCAGACTCTGCTCGGAGGTGATGTTGATGTGGACGTCGTTGTTGCAGGCGTCGGCAAGGTCGCGGCTCTGCGTGAAGTTGATGCGTACCTTGTTGCGGTCGTAATCCCACACGCCTTTTTCGACGATGCCCGAGTAGGCGACGCCTGCCGAGAACAGCTCCGTGTTGAGGCGTTTGCCGCTGAGGAGCAGTTCCTTCATGGTGCGCATCAGCACGTCGTAAACCATGCCGAGGGTTTCAGGTTCCAATCCGGGGTTTTTACTAAGCGCTTCGGCGAGGATGCCGTTGCGATCCAGGCTTTCGCCGGGCAATGCTTTGGCGATGAAATCGGAATCATCGTCGGGTGTAAGTGGGTTGTCGGTCAACTGCACATACAATTCAAATTTCTCTTTTGCCATACTGTAGGTATTAAGAGGTGATACAATATAGCCGGGGTGTTAAAATCCTTTTGTGAAGGATGCCTCCCGCCCCGCCTGTTCAGTGGGAGGCTTAACTTTTAATCGGGCGCAAAACTTCAAAAAACAAAGGACATAACAAAGGGAATCAGTGAATTTAACGGAATTTTAGCAGTTGCGAAGGAGAAAGCTCTACATATATTATTTGATGATTGTGGGGAGGTAGTTGCTTTTTCCATACCTTTGCAATGCCAATGCCATACCTGCTTGTGGCAACAAGAAGATGGCGTTTGGATGGAGTGCCCATTAACATTAAAAAGAAACGAAGATGAAAAACTTACTTTGGATGGTTGTAGCCCTCGTGCTTGTTTCGTTCTCATTCACCTTTACCCTCACTTCGTGTGGCAACAAGAAGGAATCTGGCGAGGCGCTTCGCATGGATTCGTTCCGCCGCGCCGATTCGCTGGCTGCCATTGCCCAAATTGCATACAATGACAGCATTGCTTTGGAGGACAGCATAAAAACGGCTGGGAAGCAGTGAGTCGGCAGGCGCCGGCGGCGGACAAAGTACGCCGAACGAACGGTTAGTTCTGAATCTGCAAGGTATTTCCTCTCACGATGACGGGATATGAACGCAACACTTCCTGTCCCTTTCCGTCGTCGCGGAATCCGCTGTTGCTCAGGTTGTAGACAGCGCCGCAACGGGGGCATACGGCTGTGCCGATGCCGTCGTTGCGGACATCCAGCGAGATGTCGGGAGCTGCCTCTACGGGACAGGCGGCATCGAAGGCTGTGTAGGTCTGTCCGTCGGAGAAGACCGACTGACCGATGATCAGTCCGGCATAACCCACCGGCAGCCCGTTGTTGTTGCGGGTGACCTTTAAGAACTGCCCGGGGGTGGTGATGCCCGAATAGGGATATTGCAGGATGCTGCACGAGAAGTTAAAGGTAACCGACGGTATGCTCGATTCGTAGGGCTTGGTGCATCCGCCCAGCAGCATCAGGGCGATGATGGCGGCACTTCCGCTTCGGCGCTTGGTGTGCAACCGCCGGTTCATGGTGCGAGCAGCGCTTTTTCCGCCGCTTCCATCGGGGCGAAGTTGAATCCGGCAACAATATCCGCCATCAACGCTTCGATGGCATCGTTACACAGGTTACCGATGCTCCCTTCGTGGGTGTGGTGCACCTCCTTGCGGGGGGTGAAGCGACCGGCTTCGATGTCCAATCCCACTTGTTTGTAGGCATCGCGGAAAGGCATGCCTTCGTTTGCCAGTCGGTTGACCTCTTCGACGCTGAAGATGAAATCGTACCGGCTGTCGTCGAGGATGTGTTCGTTCACTTTGATTTCGCTCATGATGTAGGTTGCCATTTGCAGGCAATCCTTCAACTCCTGAAAGGCGGGCAGAAAGACCTCCTTGATGATTTGCAGGTCGCGGAAGTAGCCCGAGGGGAGGTTGTTGGCTATCAGCATGATTTGTTGGGGCAAGGCTTGCAGCTTGTTGCACTTGCCGCGTATCAGCTCGAAGACGTCGGGGTTCTTCTTGTGGGGCATGATGCTGGAGCCGGTTGTGCACTCGTCGGGCAGCTTCACGAAGGCGAAGTTCTGGCTGTTGAACAGGCAGGCGTCGAATGCCAGCTTGGAGAGCGTGCCGGCGATGCTTGCCAGTGCAAAGGCTACGTTGCGCTCCATCTTTCCGCGTCCCATCTGTGCGTACACCACGTTGTAGTTGAGCGAATCGAAGCCCAGCAGTCGGGTGGTCATGGTGCGGTTGAGCGGGAACGACGAGCCGTAACCGGCAGCCGACCCCAACGGGTTGCGGTTGCACATCTTGAACGCGGCTTGCAGGAAGAGCATGTCGTCGGTCAGGCTCTCGGCATAAGCGCCGAACCACAACCCGAACGAGGAGGGCATGGCAATCTGCAAGTGGGTGTAGCCGGGCATCAGGATGTGCTTGTTGCGTTCGCTTTGCCGCATCAGCACGTGAAACAGTTGTGTTGTCTCTTCGGCAATCTCTTTGAGTTGGGCACGGGTGAAGAGCTTCAGGTCGAGCAGCACCTGGTCGTTGCGTGAGCGACCGCTGTGAATCTTCTTGCCCACGTCGCCCAATCGGCGGGTCAGCATCAGCTCCACCTGCGAGTGTACATCTTCTACTCCCTCTTCGATGACGAAGTCGCCCCGTTCGGCAACGGCGTAGATGTTTCTCAGTTCGGTGCGCAGCAGCTTCAGCTCGTCGGCAGTGAGCAGTCCGATACTTTCGAGCATGGTGATGTGTGCCATCGAGCCGAGCACGTCGTACTTGGCGAGGTATAAATCCATTTCGCGGTCGCGTCCCACGGTGAAGCGCTCGATGGCTTCGTTTACCTGCGTGGATTTTTCCCAGAGTTTATTCATTGCGGTGGTGGTGAGGGATGGTTAGGAGTGCGCGTGGTAGGGGATGAGCGCCAGCATGTCCGCCATCTTTTCCAAGGCTTCCTGTAGCGGCTTTTGTACCATGCTTTTCATAAACGGATTCAGTTCCAGCCCGATGGTGAGGCGCATCTTGCATTCCGTTTCGTCGGTGGGCAGGATTTGTATCCACAGGTTGAACGGCAGCGGCGAAGTGGTGGTTTCAAACTTGATGCACTTGCACGGTTCCTTCTCGATGATGTGCAGCGTGACCTTGCCCATCGGTGCCGCCTCGATGGTGAGGCTCTCGGCATCGAAGCTCAGGTTTTTTACTTTCTCTTCGGGGAGTGCGTGCTTGAACTTTTCCAGATTGTTCAGGTCTGACAGTGTTTCGTACACTGTCTGCTGTGACGCAGGGATGGTTTTAATGCGGCTTTCGTATTTGGTCATATTGTTGATTATTTCCCTTCTGCATTCCAGTGCGCGGGGTCTTTTCGCCATTCATCGAGTGTCTTTATATCTTCCTCTACGATGTAGCCGGTGCGGAGGGCTACATCGAGCACGGCTTCGTAGTTGGTGAGGGTGACCAAGGGCACTTTGGCTTCCTTGAACGCCTTTTCGGCAACGGGGAATCCGTAGGTGTAGGCGGCTACCATGCCGATGACTTCGCATCCGTCGCGTCGGATGGCTTCGACGGCTTTCAGGCTGCTGCCGCCGGTGGAGATGAGGTCTTCTACCACGACGACTTTCATGCCCGGGCGCAACTCGCCTTCGATCAGGTTCTCTAATCCGTGGTCTTTGGGGGTGGAGCGGACGTAAACAAAGGGCAAATTCAGCGCATCGGCAACCAATGCGCCTTGCGGTATGGCTCCGGTAGCTACGCCGGCTATGGCATCAACGGCACCGAAACGTTCCACTATCAGGCGGGTAATCTCTATCTTGACAAAATTGCGTAACGAAGGATAGGAAAGCGTTTTACGATTATCACAATAGAACGGTGACTTCCATCCGGAAGCCCATGTAAAGGGGTTGGCGGGCTGTAACTTAATCGCTTTGATCTTCAATAACTTTTCGGCAAATAATTTTTCTAAAGTTTTCATAACCTGAAACGTGTTATTTATAGTGAATTATGCGGCAAAAGTAAGGAAAGCAAATGAAAGCAGAAAAAAAAGCAGCATTTTATACCCAAGTGCTTACATTTTTTAGTAGGCAGACTAAAGAATGTTATAAAAGATACGACGGTTAAATAAATGCTTATATTTACCGCCGATTTCTACTCTATCAATCATTTATCGACTATTAACATGTAACAACGATGAAAAAGTATTTATTTATTGCAACAATCTTTATGAGCATTACTCTTTCGGCACAGGACATCTCCTTGCCGGCACCCGTAAAAAAAGGCGGTATGCCCCTGATGGAAGCGCTCAACAATCGCATGACTACGCGTGAGTTCAGCCCGGAGGCATTGGATAATCAGACACTGTCCGACCTGTTGTGGGCAGCGTGGGGATTTAACCGCGAAAACAAGCGTACGGCTCCTTCCGCCATGGACAGACAGGAGCTGAGTGTGTATGTCATTCTGAAGCAGGGCGTTTACCTGTATGATGCCAAAGCCAATAAGCTGGTGTTGGTCAACAAGGGTGACTTCCGTAAAGCAGCCGGACAGCAGGACTTCGTTGCCGCTGCACCGCTGAATCTTGTCTTTGTGGAAGATACGACCAAGCAGGGATGGGCAGAGAGAAACGTGGGTTTCCTCTCTCAAAACGTCTATCTGTACTGCGCTTCCAAGAATTTGGGCACCGTGGTTCGCGGCATGTTCGATGCCAAAGAACTGACGAATGTCCTCAAGCTGAAAGATACCCAGAAGCCCATCCTCACACAGACGGTTGGGAAGAAGAAATAATCTCGTTGGCTCTCTCCAGCGCCCAGTGAATATTTGGGCAGATATTCTCTTCCCCCAGCAGTTCATAAAACCCTGACTTGCGCAGGGTTTTATGAACTGTTTCGTTTACGCCCGACAGTACGACGGTTATCTTCTCGCGTTGCGACATCCGGCACAGGTTGGAGAGGTTGTGAATGCCTGTCGAATCGATAAACGGCACCTTCCGCATCCGGATGATGCGTACGCGGGGACGGTCGCCCATCTGTGCCATCATCTCCTCGAAACGGGTGGCGATGCCGAAGAAGTAGGGACCGTTGATTTCATATACCTCTGCTCCGTCGGGAATCTTGAGATGCTCTTCGTGCAGCACGAGGTCGGAGTCCTGATTCGGGTCTATCTCGTTGCGGATGACGGAGATTTCGGTGGTTTCCATCACGCGGCGCATAAAGAGGACGCACGCAATAAGCAGCCCCACTTCGATGGCAATGGTCAGGTCGAATATCACGGTCAGGAAGAAGGTGATGAGCAACACCGATACATCCGATACGGGATTCTTCATAAACGTCTTGAAGGTGCGCCACCCGCTCATGTTGTATGCCACTACGGTCAGCACCCCTGCCAGACATGCCATGGGGATGTATTGCGCCAGCGGCATGAGGAAGAGCAGGATAAGCAGTAGCACCACGGCATGTATCATTCCTGCTACGGGCGACCGACCGCCGTTGTTGATGTTTGCCATGGTGCGGGCGATGGCTCCGGTGGCAGGGATGCCGCCGAATAGAGGAGCAATCAGGTTGGCTGCACCTTGTGCGATGAGTTCGGTGTTCGAATCGTGCTTGTCGCCAATCATACCGTCTGCCACGGTCGCAGAGAGCAGCGATTCGATAGCGCCCAGCACGGCAATGGTGATGGCTACGGGAAACAGCTCGCGCACAGCTGCCCAGTCAAGCGCTGGCAGCGCCATGTCGGGCAACTCGGCACGAATGCTGAAGCGGTCGCCGATGGTGCTTATGCTGTCGATGCCCAGGTATGTCTTCAACAGATAGGCTGCAATGGTCACCCCAACGATGGCAACCAGCGAGCCGGGAATCTTTCGGGAGAAGCGGGGCGTGACCACAATCAGGAGGATGCTTGCCGCAGCCACTGCCGTGTTCCACCAGTTGATGGTATCGAAGTGCCGGAAATAGAGCATCCATTTCCCGATGAAGTCACCCGGTACCGTTTCGCCGGCAAAGGAGAGTCCGAAGAGGTCGGCTATCTGTGTGGTGAAGATGGTAACGGCAATGCCGCTGGTAAATCCGATAATGATGGGGTAGGGGATGAACTTGATGACTGCCCCCAACCGGAACACGCCTAATAATATAAGGAGTATGCCTGCCATCAGCGTGGCAACCAGCAGTCCCGCTTCGCCATATTGCTGCACGATGCCATATACAATGATAATGAATGCGCCTGTCGGTCCCCCTATCTGCACCCTGCTTCCGCCGAGCAGCGAGATGATGAACCCTGCCACCACTGCGGTGATGATGCCTTTCTCGGGCGATACTCCCGATGCGATGCCGAAGGCAATGGCAAGCGGTAAAGCCACGATACCGACAATGATGCCTGCCATCAAGTCTGCCATCAGATGGGCTTTTGAGTAGTTGCGCAATGTGGTCAGTAGCTTGGGAGTGAAGGAAAATGTGTGCATAGAGTATATGAATAAAGACTATATTATAGGATGAGGGTATTAAGTTATCATCGTTCAGACTTACCGGCATAAAAAAAGGAGTACCGCTGTACTCCAACCTTTGTTAACCTTAAATCTAATACTATGAAAAACACGCTGCAAAGGTACGGGCTTTTGCGGCATCTGCAAATTATCCAAGCGGGAAAACATGTTTTATAACATACTTTAGGAATCGAATACCGTTGTTAAGAGACAGGGATGATTTATCTCGGATTGATCATTAGAAAGGTTAAGTGTCAAAAGTATCATATAGAAGCCGTTTCACAGCCGAATTTGTCAATGTGACTTCTTTGTTTTTGTTGAAGCTAATTCGTATATAGTTAACGAGGAGAGTTTGTCAAAAGTAACAATATGTTATGTTGCTGCTGATGCCTTTGTTTAAATCTGTTTTTAGGTTTCCGTTGGCATCGAAAGTGTATTCGGTGATGGTATTGTTTCGGTTGCGGAAGTCGGCTATCTATATTATTCCCATCAATTATTGTCGTCATCTAGGATGAACTATACTTAACAAATAGAATGAGAATATTAAATTAGCCACAATAAGTACTACTACACTTAGGGCTATAAGTCCTTTTTTAGTATTTTCCTTTTGAGGTAACTTATTAAACTTCACAATTATTTTTTTCCAATGGCTTTTATAGGTGACTAATGTTACTGTTTTGATCGCAACAAATAGAAGTAAAACGCATAGGCACGCGCCAAACATATAGGTGATTATTTCCGCATCTATATTTGCAAATAAGAGATCAACCAATATTGAGAAATAAACAAATAAAGAGATGGCAAACCAGACTACTATGGTAAACAATATTCCACCAGCTCTCCATTCCATCCAAAATCCATCCATGTATGAGTCATCTAAGAATTTATAAATTCTATAGTAAAGATATTGGTATGCTTTTGCTAATTTATTGCTTGTCATAACTTAGTATTGAAGGATTGTTTTGTTGAACCGTACCGTTCGTATTGCCAACCATCCGATTGTTGCCCAGCTGATCTGTCAGGTAGTAATAGTAGGTCGAGCTTTCTATGTACCCACCATCAACGAGTATGCGTTTGAGGGTTGTTCCTTCGTAAATCATATTACCGGCATATTGAGTAGTAGCAGTTCCTCTTGCAGCTGTTAGCAATCTGCCGTCGGCGGCGTACGTGTACATATTGGTTGCCGAGCCGGAAGTATTGCTAATTATCAGATTGCGAGGCAAATTTAGCCAATTATATGTTATGTTGCTGCTAATACCTTTGTTTAAATCTGTTTTTAGGTTTCCGTTGGCATCAAATGTGTATTTGGTGGTGGTATTGTTTCGATTCCGGAAGTCCGCTTCATAGCCCAGAGAGACAGAAGGCGTTGTTGCTGCATTTCCACCAATACAAAAGTTTCAGCGCAGGAATCACCTGATTCTTGCTTCAAAATAAAAGTTTTGTTAAAGGAATCAGGTGATTCTTGCATCAATATAAAAGTATTGTTAAGGGAATCAGCGATTCTTGTCTCAA
>JAISGR010000043.1 GCA_031262995.1 Prevotellaceae bacterium
TGGGCATGATTCCGCAAACCTTCCCCGAACACCGTTCCATCGACCTCTTCGCCACCCTGACACCTGCCAAGGATGTGGGAGGAGACCTGTACGACTTTGTCATTGACGGCGACTACCTCTACTTCGTTGTGGGCGACGTGTCGGGCAAAGGCATCCCCGCCTCTCTGTGGATGGCGGTGACGCACTATCTGTTCCGCGCCTCCGTGACCCACATCGGCACGCCGGCTGCCATGGTGGCGTTCATCAACAACACGATGGAGATAAACAACGAGAGCAACATGTTTGTCACCCTCTTCATCGGCAAGCTGCACATACCGACCGGTACGCTTGCCTTCTGCAACGCCGGACACAACCCGCCGGTGCTCATTGCACCCGAAGGCACCGCCTCCTTCATGGATGTGCATCCCAACATGCCTGTGGGCATCATGAACGACTTCGAGTATAAAGAACAGACCTATCTGCTGCCCGTCAATAGCACCCTGCTGTGCTATACCGACGGTGTGACCGAGGCGGAGAACCGCGCACTGGAACTCTATGGCGACGACAGGCTGATTGCGCAAGCCAACGAGTGTGGCGGACTGAATGCCGAACAGATTGTATTGACCATTCACAAGGGCATTGACGGACATGTGCAGGGCAACGTTCCGTCGGACGACATCACCCTGCTCGCTATCGGCTTCAAGTATCAAGACCCCGATGCCGAATGGCCGCAAACGCTCACCATGACCAACCGGATAGAAGAGACACAGCGCATGTCGGAATATGTGGAGCAGATGGGCGAGAAGCTCGAACTGTCGCCCTCTACCGTGATGAATCTGCAATTGGCGCTCGAAGAGGCGATCACCAATATCATTCTCTATGCCTACAAGGAACAGGGCAAGGACATCAGCGTCACCTTTACCAAGACAGGCAATGAGCTGGAAGTGGTGATAGAAGACAGCGGAGTGCCCTTCGACCCCACAGCCATGGAAGACCCCGACCACCTGGATGCCACTGCCGAAGAGCGTCCGATTGGCGGACTGGGCATCTTCCTTGTGAAGAAGCTGATGGACAACGTGTCGTACAAACGCGAGGACGGGAAGAATGTGTTGATAATGAAAAAGAGACTACAATAATAATCCGATAAATTCACTCCAAAACAACAAAACCAATGAAAACCCCGAAATGGTTCACTCTTCTGCTCTTGCCTGCCCTGATGGCTTGCAACAGCTTCAATAATCGAGGTCTGATAGAGAATCCTCAAGTACTCGGCACCAATACTACCTCCATCGAGGTAGCAATGATCGAACTGACCGATACGGCTACCGTGCTGCACATCAAAGCGTTCTATCGTCCCCACAACTGGATACGCATCGCTTCGAGCAGTTTCCTGCGCGACAACAAAGGTGGCATGTTTGCCATTCGTGAAGGCGACGGCATCACGCTGGATGAAGAGTTCTGGATGCCCGATTCGGGTGAGGCTGCCTTCAATCTCATCTTCCAACCCATACCGGCAGACATCACTTCGATAGATTTCTCCGAAGGCGATAATGTAGAGGGAGCGTACAAAATATGGGGCATTCAGCTCACCGGCAAGCCGATTGCCGTAACGTTGCCCCGAGGCTTTCAGAAACCTGTTGCCGACCTTGCCGCACCCCTGCCCACCGTTGAGCAGAAAGCCGGCAAAGCACGGATCGAGGGACAGATTCTGAACTATACCCCGGATATGACAAAGGAGATAGGGCTGACGGTCAACTATCCCTTCCGCACTGTCTCACTACAGGTTGCCGTAGACGATGCCGGCAAGTTTGCGACCGAAGTGGATGCCTTCTCGCCGCATCCGGTCATGGCGGGAGAACACCTGTGCTTCATCGCTCCCGGCGAGACCACCACGCTCCTCATCAATCCTGCCGAAATAGCCCGCCGGAACTCACACCTGCACAAGGATGACCCGAAGATAGGCGAAGCTGTGTACTTTGGCGGATACCTGGCTGCATTGAGTCGGGAGATCGCAGAGAATAACCTGATCGACCAACTCCATGGACGGCTCTTCAACACCCAACAGGAGTATAACGACTTCTTACTCACCATTGCCGACAAGAATGTGACGCAATTCAAGGAGATGCTGCTGAAGGAGTACAACGACAGGAATGCCGCCATCGACGCCACCGCGTACAGCGCCGCCTGCAAGGAGCTGCTTCACATTACCAACGACCTGCGTTTTGCCGACGAACTGTTTAGTGTGCGCGGTTACATGGTTGAAGGATACAGCTTCAAGAACAAGCAGCAAGACATGAAAGCGCTCTCCAAGTATGCGGAAACCATTGTCTATCCTGCCGACTTCTACCATGTACTGAAACAGCTCAAGTACATCAATGCCCCCGAGAGATGTTACTCGCTGCTGAACAATCGCTATCTCTCCGTCAGGGAAATGATGACGTTCGTATTGGGTACCGATAAAGGTTACCTTTTCGATGTGTATGATGCTTACGATGCCTATATGCGCATCAGCGACTTCCAGCCGCTCGACAGCGCCCAGCTGGCAGCCGTGCCCCAAATTTATCGCGCCTACATGCAGCAGGAAAACGAGAAGGTCATCGAAACCATCGAAGCCAGCAAGCTCAAAAGCGGCTATGAAGTCAAAGAGATAACCCCGGACATGCAAGGCAAAGAGATCATTCCCCAAATCATTGCCCGACACAAGGGGAAGCCGATACTGATCGACATCTGGGCTACCTGGTGCGGTCCGTGCAGGCGTGCCAACAAAGAATTGGCACCCGTCAAGGAAGAGCTGAAAGACAAGGGCATCGTCTATGTCTTCATCGCAGGAGAAGACTCGCCCAAGGAAACCTGGGATGTGATGATAGCCGACCTCCACGGCGAACACTACCGTGTTACCGACAAACAATGGAGCGAGTTGAGGAATGCGTATGGTGCCACCGGCGTACCCACCTATCTCTATGTCGACAAAGCGGGCACTATCGTCAAGAAGCAGGTCGGCTTCGGCTCTGCGGCGCCGATGAAGGAGCAACTGCTGGAGATTGCCAAATAGAGAGAAGAGAAATTAAATCAATCACGTAATAGATAAAATAGAAATTATGGAAGTAAAAATCCTCAAAGGTGACTCTACCATTATGAAAGTAAGCGGTAGACTTGATACCGTCAATGCACCCGCATTTGGAAAGCAAACCATAGAGGGTATGGACGGTGCAAAGCATGTCGTACTCGATTGTAGTGAGTTGTCCTATGTAGCCAGCTCGGGTTTGCGTCAGTTGCTTAACTTGCAGAAAAAGGCAAATGAGCAGAAAGCCGACTTGACCTTTCGCGGCGTAAACGATGACATCAAGTCGATCTTGACGATGACCGGTTTCTCAAGCATGTTCAAACTGGAAGACTGAGACGTATTCGAGCGTATGAAACGATTACAGCGTTTTCTGGCACTGATGTCGCTGGTTGTGCTCGTCACCGCATGTGGTGGCGGAAATAAGCACAATGAGGCGTCTGCCGACGACTTGGTGGAACAATATGCCGGCAAACGCATCGGCGTACTACTCGGTTCGGCACAGGAAGACTTCGGGCGCAAGCACTTCACGAAGTCTGTTATCGAGACCTTCGGCGATGCCTCTACCGCCATTGCCGCCCTACAGGCACACAAGCTGGATGCGGCATTGGTCAACTCCGACGCGTCGCGTCTGGCTATGGAGCGCAACAACACGCTTGTCTTTATCAAGCAAGACATCGCCTCCACCGGTTTGGGCTTTGCCTTCAAGAAAGGGAATGAGAAGCTGCGCAAGCAATTCAATGATTTCCTGCGCGAGATGCAAGCCGCGGGCGAGTTGGATACGCTCTACGACCAATGGGACAACCATTTCGATACAGCCGTCATGCCTGCCGACGGCGACGGAAGCGCCGGCACACTGCTCTTCGGCACCACCGGCATGGATCGCCCCTTCTCTACCGTGCGCAACAACGAGCTGGTGGGGTATGACGTTGCCCTTGCCTATCGGTTTGCCGCCAAGTACGGCTATCGCCTCAAGGTCGAACGGTTGGACTTCGGCGGACTGATACCGGGTATCGTGACGGGCAAGCTCGACCTGATAGGCAACAGCATCCAGATCAACGAGACACGTGCACAGAATGTCGACTTCTCCGACGCCTACTTCTCACAGTCGTGCGACCTGATAGGCATTCGCGGCAGCGTTCCGGTTGCCGCCGACGCACAGCCGGGCAGCGACGGCAAGATACGCACCCGTGCCGACATGGCAGGCAAGCGCATCGCCGTGGTGCCCGCCATGCTCTACGACGAGATTGCCCGCAAGCAGTTCCCGAACAGTGAGCGTGTCTACACCGAGCTGGCTACGCTGCCCGTGGCGCTGACTACCGGCAAGTGCGACGCCATCCTGATGGAACGCACCACCATTCCGCGCATACAGGCTGCCCATCCGCAAATAGTGACTGCCATCCGCGACATCGAAAACCAGCAGCTGGCATTCGGATTCAACAAGAAAGAGACCAAGCTGCTCGGACAGTTCAATGACTTCCTCAATGGATTGAAGGCATCGGGCGAGCTGAAGACGATTCTGGATAGCTGGATCAATCACTTTGATACCACACCCATGACCGTACTGACCGGCGACGGCAGCGGCGGTACATTGCGCTTCGGCACCACCTGCGAGGATGCGCCCGTATCGGGTATCCGTAACGGACAGCCCGCAGGACACAACATCGACCTGGTGTATCGCTTTGCCAACCGGCACAACATGAAGGTGGAGCTGCTCAAGATGAACTTCACCGGCATGATTACTGCCATCGAGGTGGGACGCTGCAACATCATCGGCGACAACGTAGCCATCACCGAAGAGCGGAGCAAGCGCATCGCCTTTAGCGTGCCCTTCATGGAGGAGCCTATCGACCTGGTGGCGCTCAAGAAGAACGTGCCCGATGAAGCGGAAGTGACAGCGGCGCCCCAAGCCCAACCGGCAGCCCAATCCGGTACCGTCAGCACCGACGGTAAGTTCCGTTCTGCCGCCGACTTAGCCAACGCGCGCTTCGGCATCATGACCGGTTCGGTGTATGATCCTTTGATCAGGAAACACTTCCCCAATGCCAAACGCATCTACCTCGACCGTGCCGCCGATGTGACCGTTGCCCTGATGGCAGGTAAATGCGACGCCATGATGGTGGAGCACAGCCTGGCTGTACCGTTGGTAAAGGAGAACCCCAAAATAGGCATACTGGTAGAGGGATTCGAGGAGCAAGACATGGGTTTTGCCTTCAACCTCAAGAGCACGGCGCTGGAACAGCAGTTCTCCGCATTCATTCGCGAGTTGAAAGCGTCGGGCGAGATGGCAACCCTGCTCGCGGGCTGGGAAGCAAACTTCGCTACCATGCCCATGCCCAAACTCACCGGCGACGGTAGCGGAGGAACCCTGCGCTTCGGCAGTTCGCTCGAGGGAGCACCGGCATCTGCCGTCCGTCACGGCGAACCGGCAGGCAGCAATGTGGACATTGTGTATCGCTTTGCCAACAAGTTCAACATGAAGGTGCAACTCATGCCGCTTCCCTTCACTGCCATGCTGGCATCGGTGGAGACGGGCAAATGCGACATCATCGGCGATAACATCAGCGTCTCCGAAGAGCGCAAGAAACGGATGCTCTTCAGCGAGCCTTACGCCGCCGACCCCATCGACATCTTGGTGATGAGGGAGGATATGGTGAGCGCCGCTCCCGCTACCCAAAGCAACAAGATGCGCACTGCCGCCGACCTGAACGGACGGCGCATCGGTCTGTTGATGGGAGCCGTGTACGAAGCGTATGCCAAGGAACATTATCCGCAGGCACAGCTGATCTACATCGACAATAAACCCGACATCGTGCTCTCGCTTGAAAACGGAAAGTGCGACGGCGCCTTCTTCTCCAGTGATGTGATTCCCAATATCTTGCAGCAACATCCCGATTTGGCGGTGCTGGAAGAGAAGCTGGAGGTGCATCACGTGGGATTCGGCGTCCGAAAAGGCAACACCAAACTGCTCAATCAACTCAACGAATTTATTGCGAAAGAGCAGGCAAGCGGCGAGTTGCCGCGCCTCAATCAGGAGTGGATGAACAAGCCCTACGAGCTGCCAGTCCCACAAGTAGGCGGCGATGGCAGTGCCGGAGTGCTGCGCGTGGGAACCACCGGCGTGGATGTGCCCGCCTCCTTTGTGCGCGACGGTAAATTGGCAGGTACCGACATCGCCATCATCTACCTGTTTGCCACGCAATATAATTATAAGGTACAGATAGAAAAAACACCCTTCGGCGGACTGATTGCCGCACTCACCTCGGGTAAGATAGATGTGATAGCCAGCAACCTGGTCATCAACGACGAGCGCAAGAAGACGATTGACATGAGCAATGCTTACGGCTCGCGCGACATCAACATGCTGGCGCGCAAAGCCGATATGGCAGCCTTCGACGGCATTGCCGGACTGCCTCTGAAGGCACGGCTCGACCTGCTGAAGGACAAACGCATCGGCATGGTGACCGGCGATGAAGCCGAAGGATTCTTCAAACAAAACTATCCTGACGCCGACTACTCTTTCTTCAACACCGTGACCGACCTGGCTGTGGCGTTGAATAACAACAAGGTAGATGCCGGCGTTGCGTGGAGAACGGTCACTCCCGCTCTGCTCAACGCCAACCCCAACCTCGCGCTCTATGCCGATGAGGTCTACAATATGGAATATGCCTTCTGCTTCAACAAGAAGGATGCCGCCCTCTGCGATTCGCTCACTGCCACCATACAACGGTTGCGCGCCTCGGGCGAACTCGACAAGATTCGGTCGGGATGGATGAGCCATTGGGAATCGATGCCGCTGCCCCGCCTGACGGGTGACGGCTCGGGAGGAACCATCGTCGTGGGAGCCACCATGACCGATGTGCCTTGCTCGTTCATCAAGGAGGGACAACCGGCAGGCATGGATGTCGACATCATCTACCGCTACGCATCGGCACACAACCTCAAGGTAGAGTTTCGCAAGTTCGACTTTGGCGGCATGTTGCAAGCCCTCTCCACCGGCAAAGCCGATATGCTGTGCGGCGAGATAGCGGTGACGCCCGAACGCAAGAAACAGTATCTCTTCAGCGACGGCTATCAAAATTCAGCCACCACGGTGCTTGTGACGAAAGCCTTCATGCAGTCGGAAGAGTCGGCTGCCGCTGCCGCGCAGGTCGACGAGGAACCCGGCTTCTGGGAGAACCTGAAGACGAGCTTCGAGAACAACCTCGTTCAGGAGAAGCGCTACATGCTCATCATCAACGGTCTGTGGGTAACGCTCATTATCTCCGTCCTGTCCGCCCTGCTGGGTACGCTGTTCGGCGCCGGCATCTGCTTCCTGCGCATGAATCGCCATCCGCTGCTCAACGGCATTGCCAAAGGATATATCACCGTCGTGCGCGGCACGCCTATCCTGGTGTTGCTCATGATTATGTACTACGTGATATTTGCCAAGGTCAACATCAACGCCATTCCGGTGGCTGTCTTCGCCTTCGCGATGAACTTTGCCGCCTACGTGTCCGAGATGTTCCGCACCTCCATCGAGAGCATCCCCGGCGGACAGACCGAGGCAGGCATCGCTATGGGATTCACCAAGGTAAAAACCTTTATCTACATCATCCTGCCGCAGGCGGTGCGCCGCGTGCTGCCGGTCTACAAGGGTGAATTTATCTCCTTGGTGAAGACCACCTCCATCGTGGGTTACATCGCCGTGGAAGACCTGACCAAGGCGAGCGATATTATCCGCAGCCGCACCTTCGACGCCTTCTTCCCGCTGATACTGGTGGCAATTATTTACTTCTTCATTGCTTGGGTGTTCACCCTGCTGCTCGACCGGCTCGATGCAGGCACAGACCCGAAGCGCAAACTCTCTAAAAAGAAGCAATCATGATACGGGTAGAACATCTTACCAAACAGTTCGGCGACCTGCACGTGCTGCGCGACGTCAACGCCGAGATACAGAAAGGAGAAGTGATCTCCATCATCGGTCCGTCGGGTACAGGAAAAAGCACCTTCCTGCGTTGCATCAACCTGCTCGACCCGCCCACCAGCGGACATATCTACATCGACGACGAAGACATCCTGGCGCCCAAGACCAACGTGCCGCTGCTGCGCCGCAAGATGGGAATGGTGTTTCAGAACTTCAACCTCTTCGAACACCTCACGGTGCTGGAGAACCTCACCATCGGTCCCGTCAAACTGCTGAACCGCGACAAGGCGCAAGCCACGGAGCGCGGACGCGAGCTGCTCAAGATGGTGGGACTCTCGGAAAAGGAGAATGCCTTCCCCTCCGAGCTGTCGGGCGGGCAGAAGCAGCGCGTGGCAATCGCCCGCTGTCTGTCGATGGATCCCGAAATCATCCTCTTCGACGAACCGACCTCCGCCCTCGACCCGACAATGGTGAGCGAAGTGCTCGGCGTTATCCGTCGCCTCACCAAAGAGGGCATGACGATGGCCATCGTAACCCATGAGATGAAGTTTGCCCACGACGTATCCACCCGCATCTTCTTCATGGACGAGGGCATCATCTACGAAGAAGGCACCCCCGACCAGATCTTCAACCATGCCAAGCGCGAGAAGACGCGGGCGTTCATCAACCGCATCCGCAGCTTCAGCTTCCACATCGGCTTTGCCGGCTACGACCTCTATGCGCTCAACGCACAGGTGCAGACGTTCTGCGAGAAGCACATCTTCAGCCAGCAACGCACCGACAACGTGCTGCACCTCATCGAGGAGTGCCTGCAACTGGCATTCTTCACCGCTTCCGAAGACATCGCCTTGATGACACAACGCAACCAGGCTGTAGTGGATGCCGACGGCATCAACCTCGAGCTGGACTATTCGGAGAACAACGACACGGTGGAGATCGTCTTCAGCAGCAACAGCGCGCTGGGCAGCATCACCGGCGGCGATGATGCCGACCTGATCAGCCTTGCCATCATCCGCGGTCTCACCACCTCCATGGAAGAGAGCGTGGACGAAGGACGGGTGAAGCTGACATTGAGGATGAAGTAGCCCCTTTTCTTACTCACAAAGCCCGAGCATTCATAAGTTCGGGCTTTGTGAATAAGAAGAGCAAGCCATTTTGTATGGCGTTAAATAATCACCTTTGTTTTTTGTGTTAGTCGTAGGAATTTGAACTCGCTCTTGCGACTTCTTGAACTTGTTTCGGTGACTTCTTGAAGTTGTTTCGGTGACTCCTTGAAGTTGTTTCGGTGACTCCTTGAAGTTATTTCAGCGACTCCTTGAAGTTATTTCAGCGACTCTTTGAAGTTATTTCAGCGACTCTTTGAAGTTGTTCCGGTAACTCCTTGAAGTTGTTCCGGTAACTTCTTGAAGTTGTTTCGGTAACTTCTTGAACTTGTCTCAGCGAGTACTTCTACTCGCGAAAGTGAGTGAAAGATCTCGTTGGAAAGAGCGCGGCAAAGTAGATAAAAAGAAATCGCTTGCAAGAATTTTCAGCTTCTTTAATGGAAACGTAGATGGAATTATCTGGCAAAGCCCAATCTGCACGGACGGATATGGACTTAGGCAAATGGGCTGTAAATAAGAAAATACTGTCTACTCACTGAAAATAGGCGCGTTGCTACAAAAAAGTTGCTTCTTTTAGTATTATCAAACAAAACTTACTTGTATATTTGCGGCATCTTAGGTGGAGAAGCGATTCGAAGCCGAAGTTGACATATTGAAAACGAAAGCGTTTACGTTATTATCCGCGATCTGAAATCTGGACAATTTCAATCTTCAAGGATAATAGACAGGACGCTCACGCCAATGCTATATACTCACTTTCATCGGTGGCTTATATAACAGAGGCGTGGGCTATTGTTTATTACTTGAAGATGGGCAGTCCAGAGCCTCAGATCGGGTAATACGGCAATAGTCCCACGCCTTTTTTGTGTCCGTATGTCACACAGTACGACGACGGGGAAGCCGCCACCATATATACCTTTGTGCCACAAAGGAGCACCTGCAAAACCCTGTGTTTAGGCATATATTTTAGTTAATCGGAATAAGAAGAATTCCACATCTACAACCCCTTTGACTTTTTGTGTGCCCAAATCAGAAACACAACGGTAAACTCCTCCCAACGTATATTTTCAATCCAAAGGTACAGCGTACAACTGTCCTATAAATAGCAGAAGAATCACGACGGCAAGCGGAAGAACATAGACGAAATGCAGAGGAAGCCCAGCGACAACTACAGCAGATACAAAGGGAGAAAAGGGAAGCATTAGCACGATTAGGTGGCGGAGATGAGGAATTAGACCGTGAACTCTATAATAAGATGAAAATAGATTTTTAAACTTGTTTAGGAGAAAATAATATAATATGCCGCCGGACATTATTCCGGCAGGGTTCCCCGCGCCAGGGAACTGAAGTAAAAACACCTGTTGACGGCGCTATATGCAGGATAGAAGATAAAAGATATGACAAATCAACAAATTCCGGGATGTTGCCCGTTTTGGTCAGGCAGCGATTGTTGTCTCACAGGTAGCCGTGAGTATGACTGGACAGTTGAAAACAAGTGCAAAGTGGAGTCGAACTGCAAAACCTGCGGCAACTACGAAGCGTGGAAAGACGGCAGGAACTACAACGGCTGGGTGCTTGTAGGACGGCTTGCCTGAATATGCCGCCGGACATTTTTCCGGCAAAAACAACATTGTGATTAATATAAATGATAAGGAGAATTTATGGACGATTTAAATGTAAAACTTGCCGAATATAATCAGGCAATCGCGGTAGCCCCGAACGATGCAAATTCCTATTATGAACGGGGTTTTGTGTACCAGAAAATGGAGCAATACGACAAGGCCGTCGCCGATTATGACAAGGCGATTGAAATTGACACTCAGCAAGGGGAATACTATTTTAAACGGGGCTTCTGTTATCTTAACCTCGGCAAAATTGAAAATACTTTTGCAGACTATGCAAAGGCCATATCATTTGACCAGGGCCGGAAAGATCACTATTTGGAGCAGCGCGGATTAATATACGATATGCTGCAACAAACCGAGGCGGCTTTTAATGATTATAATCAGGCAATCATGTTAAACCCCAACAAGGGGGATTACTATGCAAACCGCGGGTCAGCATATTCCAAAATGGGAAAATTTAACGAAGCGTTAAATGACTGTGATAAGGCTGTAGAATTGAATCCAAGCGCAGTGAGCTATTCCGCGCGAGGCGGCGTACACTCTGCAATGAAAAACTATGCATTTGCAATAATTGACTATGATAAAGCTATTTCGCTTGCCCCCGGCTATGCGCAGGAGTATGTCAACCGCGCCACTGCCTACAAAGAAATGAATAATGTCAACGGGGCTTTGGCTGATTACAATGAAGCGGTTAGACGTGAGCCCAACAATTCCTATTTTGTAAGTGCTCGCGGGCTTTTCTATTATTATTTAAAGCAATATGACAATGCGGTTGCGGATTTTAGCAAATGGATAATGCTGGAACCGCAGTCGCCAAGGGCGTACTATCATCGCGGTGCGGCGCATTTAAGAAAAGGGCCGAATGAATACAATGCGGCACGGGCGGACTTTGGTAAGGCTTTTACACTCAATCCGGATTCAGATTTACGTAAGGCTATTCAGTCTGGGGTAAATGCAATAGACAGTCAAAGAGAACTCATTGCAACATGTGAACGTGAAGAACAAGAGCGGCAACGGAGAGAACAAGAGCGGCAACAACGGCTAGCGGAATTTGAGAAACTCAAGGTATCGGAAGGCACAGCAGATTTTGAAACAAATTTAAAACCCGATGACACTGTTACTATCAGGGGGTATAAAGGTAAAAAAAATAACATTGTAATCCCATCTA
>JAISGR010000096.1 GCA_031262995.1 Prevotellaceae bacterium
TTCTCTTCTCCCATTGACTCCCACCCCTCATCCCAACAAGACACACCCCTCATTCCAACAAGACCCGCATCATGTCCTAATGACCGTATCGGAATTGAGCGCTATTGCTTATTGCGTGCAGGATTAAGCAACTATTTCGAATAAGAGAGAGAAGATATAGACCGAAAAGGAGCTTTGCCCAATAAATACGTATCTTTGCCGCCGATTTAACGGTAATAGTTATGGCAGTTTTGCATGAGATGACGGAGGGGCGCCCTCTGCCGCTTATTTTTAAGTTTACGATGCCTCTGTTGTTGGGTAATCTGTTGCAACAAACTTATTCGCTCGTCGATGCTGCAATAGTAGGCAAGTTTCTGGGGATTGACGCCTTGGCAGCGGTAGGCGCCAGCACATCGGTCATCTTCCTCATACTGGGGTTCTGCAATGGATGCTGCGGAGGATTCGGTATTCCCATCGCACAGAAGTTCGGTGCGCACGATTATTCTACGATGCGTCGATACGTAGCTGTCAGCTTGCGCCTGTCTGCCGTCATGTCGATAACCATTGCCATCCTCACCGGCATCTTGTGCGGCGACATCCTGCGCCTGATGGTTACTCCCGACAACATCTTCACCGGCGCCTATTACTACCTGCTGATTACCTTCATCGGCATTCCCTGCACCTTTTTCTACAATGTGCTGTCTGCCGTCATCCGTGCACTGGGCGACAGCAAGACACCGTTCTGGTTTCTGCTTTTTTCTACCATACTCAACATCATCCTCGACCTGGTGTGCATCTTGCTGCTCGACTGGGGCGTGGCAGGCGCCGCCATCGCTACCGTTGTGTCGCAGGGAGTGTCGGCTGTGCTGTGTTACTACTACATGATGCGTCGTTTTCAGATACTGAGGAGTACTCCCGACGAGCGCCGCTACGACAGCCGACTTGCCCGAACCTTGCTCTATATCGGCGTGCCCATGGGACTGCAATTCTCGATTACAGCCATCGGAAGCATCATGCTGCAAAGCGCCAACAACGCGCTGGGCACTGTCTACATCGCTGCCTTCACGGCTGCCATGCGCATCAAGGCGTTCTGCATGTGTCCGTTCGAAACGCTGGGCATAGCCATGGCAACCTATAGCGGACAGAACTACGGAGCCGGCAAGCCCGAACGCATCCCGCAAGGTGTGAAAGCCAGTGTGGTGATGATGCTGATATATTGCGCCCTGATGCTGGCAGTGCTGCTACCGGGTTCGCGCACGCTCACGCTGCTCTTCGTCGAACCGTCGCAGACCGACATCCTGGCGAATGCCGAACTCTTCCTGCACATCTCGGTGGTATTCTTCCCCTTTCTGGGGTTGCTTTGCATCTTGCGCTACACCATCCAGGGAGTGGGCTATACCAACCTCGCCCTCTTCTCGGGTGTCTCGGAGATGATAGCCCGTATCTTGGTGAGCTTGTATGCCGTACCCGCCTGGGCGTTTCTCGGCGTTTGCTATGGCGACCCGCTGGCGTGGATAGCAGCCGTTTCGTTCCTCGTTCCCGCATTCGTCTTTGTATATCGACGGCTGAAGCAAAAGCTGTAAGTTGCACAATTTAAACGCTGTTTGCCGCATTGTTACGTGTGAATAGTGCGTACATTTGCAGTCAATAAAAACGAAGTACCCAGAGAACGATATGTCAAACACACTCCATTGGAAGAAGAATACCGGTCTGTTTCTTGCAGGGCAGGCGATATCGCTTTTCGGATCGATGCTCACTCAATACGCCATCATGTGGGAGATTACGTTGCGCATGCAGAGCGGCGCAGCCATGACGCTCTACGCCCTTCTCGGGTTGTTGCCCACCTTCCTGATGTCGCCGTTGGGAGGTGTGTGGGCAGACCGGTTCAACCGCAAGACAATCATCAACCTGGCAGACGGAGGCATCGCCTTGGTCACCCTCGCGGTGGCGATTGTCTTCATGGGCGGCTATGAGGAGGTGTGGCTGCTGTTTGCCTGTGCCGGGGTGCGTGCGCTGGGACAAGGCGTACACTCGCCTGCCATCAATGCTTTCATCCCGCAGATTACCCCACCCGAACACCTCAGCAAAATCAACGGCATCAACAGCAGCATACAGTCGCTCGCTTTCATCACATCGCCCATGGCAAGCGCGGCGCTGATGAGCTTCATGCCACTGGCACACATCTTCTTTATCGATGTCGTTACCGCCGCGATAGGCATTTCGGTGGTTTGTTTCCTTGTCAAACTGCCGAAAGAAGCTGCCCTGCCCCACTCCGATGCGCCAACCACCCGCTCGTATCTGCACGACATGCGCAACGGGTGGCGATACATCCGCCGCCGTCCGTTCATCTTGCAGATGACCATTATCTGCGCCCTGTTCAACATCGCCATTGCCCCTGCATCGTTTCTTTCGCCGTTACAGGTGGTGCGCAATTTCGGCGACGAGGTCTGGCGACTCTCTATCATCGAGGTGGTCTTTTCTGCCGGCATGATGACGGGCGGATTGGTGGTAGGCTTTTGGGGTGGCTTCAAGCACAAGATGTACTCCATGTCGCTGAGTAACCTGCTGTTCGGAACGGGCGCCATCGCGCTCGGGCTGGTCTCGTCGTTCCCGGTCTATGTGGCAGCCATGACCATGATGGGGTTGGTGATGCCCCTGTTCAACATCCCTTGGACGGTGCTTGCCCAGACAAAGATAGACCCTGCCTACATGGGGCGTGTGTTCGGGGTGTTCACCATGGTCGGCTCGCTCATGGCGCCTGCCGGTATGCTGATCTTCGGTCCGCTTGCCGATGTGGTGTCGATAGACCTGCTCATGATTGGCAGCGGCGTGGCAATCATACTGCTTTGCATACCTTACGTAAGCAGCAAGGCACTGCTGGAGGCGGGAAGGGGAGATGTCGAACAATAGTACTATTGTCCCGAGTCATTGGACAGCCTGTCCAACGTCTCGGGACAAGGTTGTCCAACGACTCGGGACAGGCTGTCCAATGACTCGGGACAGATAGCGTTACTGATTCGTGCCTCCGAGCACCTGTTTCCAATGACCGATCCGAGTTTATATCAACCCCAAATCCTTCGCATGCTGTAGTAACTGCACCGTGTTGTGCGCTCCCAGCTTGATGTTCAGTTTCTGTCGATAACCGCGAATGGTATTCACGCCCAGGCACATCTTTTCGGCAAGTTCAGGCAACGTCAATCCGTCGTTGATGAGTCGGAGCAGTTCCCATTCGCGGCGGGTAAGTTCCAGCAGGCTGTTTTCACTCTTCTTCAGGGTGGCATTCACCTCTTCGCAAAAGAAGCGGTCGCCGGATGCGACGGCAAGGATGCCGGCAAGCAACTCTTCCGGTTCAGAGTTCTTCAGTACATAGCCGTCGGCGCCGGCATCCAGGGCGCGGTTGACGGTGGCAAGTTCGCCGTAGCTGGTCAGCATGAGTACTTTGACGGACGGGTACTTGCGTTTGATTTGCGGGCAGAGTTCAATGCCGTTGCCGTCGGGCATGCTGATGTCGAGCAGCAGCACTTGAGGCTGGCAATGCTCCAGCAGTTCCATGCAATCGGCGGCAGAGTGGGCTTTTGCGATGACGCTGACGGTGTCCGATTCGTTCATCAGCCGCTCCAGCCCGTCGGCAATGATTTTGTGGTCGTCCACGATGGCGACCGTAATGCTGTTGGCTTTCATCGTTTATGCGGTTGGAGTGGATAAGGGGATGGTGATGTTCACTTCCGTACCTTCGCCCGTTACCGAATGGATGTCCACGTTTCCCTGGTAGGCGGTTACGCGGTTGCGGATGTTGGACAGTCCCATGCCTTCCGACGGCAGGGAAATATCGAACCCTTGCCCGTCGTCTTGCACGGTGAGGAACAGGCTGTCGGCATCGCGGGCTATCTCGACGAGGATGTGCCGGGCGTTGGCATGTTTCAGGGCATTGCTTACCAGTTCGTGCATGATGCGGTAGACCATCACTTCCAGCTTCGGGTTCAAGCCCGATTCGTCGCCGTAATAGGTAAATTTCACATGGGGAACATTATTGCAGAAGTCGGCAACCGATTGCTTCAGTCCCACCTCGCTGAGCGCTTCCGGCATCAGGTGATGGGCAATGCGACGCATCTCGCGCATGGAATCATCCAGCAAGGTCATTGCCGTGTCGTAACGTTCGGCACAATCCGACGGCGACGGAAATTCTTTCTTGATGTCGGCAAGGTTGTATTTGGTAGCGGCAAGGATGCTGCCCAGTCCGTCGTGCAGGTCGCGAGCCAAACGGATGCGTTCCTGTACTTCGCCGTCGAGCACGGCTTGCGTGGCAACGAGTTGCATGCGCTGTTCGGCAAGGCGTTTCTTCTGCACCGTCCACCGCCAGAGGAAGAAAAAGGTAACCAGCGCCAACAGCAAGACGATTCCTCCGACCACGCTCAGCCAAAGTATCAGCCTCCGCTCGTTTTCCAGCGTGGTGATGCGGATTTCTTTCTTTTCGGTTTCGTAGAGCATACGCAGGTTGTTGATGTGATTCACATTGGTCAGGTTCAGCGTACTGTCGGCATATTGTTTGGCGGAGATGTAACTCTCCAGCGCTTGCCGCCAATCGCCTTTCTTCTCAAAGTAGCGATATTTCATCTCGTACATGGCAGCCAGATAATCCTTGGAATTGACCGAGCGGGAAACCCGTTCGGCATCGCCAAGATACAGGGCGGCAGTTTGCATATCGCCTTTGGCAATGTTGACGCGGACAATCGCCAGGCACGATTCGAGCCAGTGCCAACGGTCGGTGGTGCGTTCCATGATGTCGTAGGCGGCATGGTATTCGCGCAGGGCGGTGGTGTAGTCGCCATCCCGCTCAGCCAAATGTCCAAAGTAATTGTGGCAAAGCGCAATGCCAAGTTGCGAGTCGGCAAGCCGGTTTTGTGTCATCGACTGTTCGTAGTACACCCTTGCCGAATCATACTGTTGCCGCATCTCAAAGATAGCGCCCAGATTGGCATAGTTAATCGCCATTCCCAGATGGCTTTCCAACTGCGTTTCACCTGCCAGTGCACGGCGGAAAGCCGCTTCGGCTTCGTCCGGATTGTTGAGCATCAAATAGATATTACCAATGCCGTTGAGCGACATCACCCTGTTTTTCAATGCGAAGTCCGATTCGCCGCGATACTCCTCGCAACACTGCAGGGCACGGTAGTGGTAAGTAGTGGCTTCCTCATACGCTCCGATACGGCGATAGTCGGTGCCGATTTGATTCAGACAAAGAATGATTTCGTCTTGATTGTTGGTCGCTTCGGCAATCGTCAATGCCCGGTTGTGGTATCTCACCGCTTCCATAAAAGCGTTAGACTCGCGGCTCACGTTGCCCATCCTGCGAAACACCTTGATGGCTTCCGCTTGCTTGTTTGCCGCCAGATAGGTATCCGCCAGCACGGCAAGGCTATCCAGATTACGACTTCTGATCGAAATACCTTGTGCCGATACGCCCGTACCGGGGAGCATCGACAACAGCAGATACATAAGGATAAGGTATAATGAGTTTTTCATGGAGATTGGGGGGATTTCTTATCTATTTCCTTTTGCAAAGATAGTCTCTTTCCGTACACAAATAAATGAACTTGTTTTTAAAAGTGCCGGTTTCCATACCTGCATATGCACGTTTTTTATCCCTCCCCCGCAAAATACCTGCATTTGCATCTATGCGGGCGTTTTACCGTTCCCGAACTTTGGCTCATCAAACTTTAATTGTAAAGCGAATGAAGACATCGAAAGTATTCCTACTGGGTATCGCCCTGCTGTGGGCAGGCGGCGGTACGGTGCGGGCACAGATTACGCCCGAAGCCATGATTGGACAATGTCCCGACCTGCCGTCGGTGAGCACGCTCATCGCTTATTCCATGAACTCTTACCTCCCTAACGACCGGAACGATCGGGCGGCAGAACAAGCCATCGAAGCTTTCCGGAAGCAAATCAGCACGCTGCGGGAGCGCGCCAAGCAGGCAGGCGAACAAATTAGCGCCGCTGCGGAAACTGCCGGTCGGAGCGATGCCGAACGCATCGTCAAGCAACAGACAGGCAAGTCGGTAGCCGAACTCCGGAACATGAGCAAAGCCCAACAAGAGGCGATGGGCATGCAGCTCGTAGCCCAACAACTCCAGTCCGTCGGATTAGGCAACATGTCGCTCGACCAACTGAAAGCGCTCGAAGGCAAAAACGAAGAGGAGGTAATGGCTGCCATGAGCAGCAGCGGCGTAACGTTCGGCGGATTGACCCCCGACGAGCTAAAAGCAATGGAGAAGATGAGCGATGCGGATAAACTCGCCTACATGCAACAAGGCGATCGGATGCAACGGATGCAGAACGCTTCCGACCCCTGGGCAGTGAAGAAAGGGCAGGCAGCCGCCCAAAAAGCACAGTCGCAGCTGCAAGTGATAGCCGAGATAAAGCAAATCAACGAACGCTGGGCAGCAATCGACCTGCTGATGGAGAAGGAGATCCAAGAGGTGCAAGACAAACTCCACCAAATAAGCAAGAAATACGCACCTCAATATGCACGCGGAGACATCTACGAGAGCGGAACAGCGGCAGAAATCCGTGCCGCGCAGACAAATGACACGAAGGTAAGAACGGCGCAATACACGGAGCAAGCACCCATCTGGCGCAACCACATTGCCCAAATGATGTCCCGCATCAAGAACAAAATGGCGGATGCTTCCCGCATGGACGAACTGCAAGCCCAAACCATGAGCAGCAGCGGAATGACCGACCTCGGCAAAGTAAACATGCAAAGCTATGCGTACACCATTGCCGACGACTACCTGAAGATGGCAACCCAAGTGACAACCTTTTAAATCCAGCAACAATGAAAGCAAGTAGATTCTTATTCGCAGTGTCGGCATTGCTCATGCTAAGCACTCAGCCGGTAGACGCCCAATTCCTGAAACGGCTGGGCAAGACGGTGGAGAACGCCGCAAAGAAGACTGTGGAGCGCAAAGCCGAACAGAAAACAGAAGAGGCGGTGGGCAAAGCCATCGACAAGGTAACAGACCCCGATACCTACAAGGAAGAGGGAAAAGAAGAGGCGACACCTGCCCAAACAGCTGCGGAAAGCCCTCAGGAAAAGGCAGCGGAGACGCCGAAACAAGAGGCGAAGCCGACAGAGGTAACGTATGCCAAAAGCGACTTCGTGTCGGGCGATGAAATCATCTTCGAAGACTTGATGGACAATGAACAACTCGGCGAATTTCCTTCCATGTGGGACTTACTGAAGGGCGTCGCCGAAGTGGCAGCAATTGATGGGAAGAAAGCGATTGTCTTTCCGGAAGAATGGACGGAAATAACGCCGCTGATGAAAGAGATGGACGGCTATCTCCCCGAACAATATACCATCGAAATGGATATGTGGCTCACCGACGTACCCGATGACGACGAGCAAGATCAATATAAGCAGTACTACCGCCTTCAGTTTTATGCGGATGCAACCACTCACAATAAAGTGATGGAGTTGAATCTCAGCAATTATGACAAATATGTAAAGTGCCAAATGGCGTGGGGATACAAATCTACTACAGGCAAGGACGTTTCCGGCGAAGCCAAGGTGGCATTGCCTGCCAACGGATGGCATCACCTGGCTATCTCTTTCAACAAACGAGCCTTCAAAGCATACATGGACGGCGTGCGAATAGCCAACATTCCCAACATGTCGCAAGCAGTAAGATTCACCCTGACGCGAGGATGGGACTACAAAAGCAGCGCCATCACCAACATCCGCATCGCCCAAGGCGCCGTCCCTCTGTACGACCGCATGATGACCGACGGCAAAATCATCACCTACGGCATCACCTTCGACGTGGGCAAAGCGACCGTGAAGCCCGAGTCTATGGCAGAAATAAACCGCATCGCCAAGCTGATGAACGAGAATCCCACACTCAAATTCTCCGTTGAAGGACATACCGACAGCACAGGCAACGCTACCCTGAATCAGAAACTGAGCGACGAACGTTCGGCAGCCGTAGTAGGCAAGCTGGTGGAACTGGGCATCGCCGCCGACCGCCTGCAATCGGCAGGTAAGGGACAGAACAACCCCATCGCCGACAATGCCACCGACGAAGGACGCGCCAAGAACCGCCGGGTAGAATTTGTGAAGAGATAGAAACCTGTAAGCGCCATGCAGATGAAGTCCAAACTACCCGATGACGATTATGTGGCATTCATCCCCGATGCCGACCGACGGAACATCGAGCAGGTGCTCCGCAAGCGGGAAGCAGCGAAACAGGAACTAAGTAAAATGAAGCGGGAAGCAGAGGAAAAAGCAAGGGAAAAGGGGGAATGAAGGAAGAGAGAAGAGGGTGTGAGACCAAGGCATCACTTTGTCGAGACAAAAGTGATGCTTTGTCGAGACTAAAGTTACCCCCCTTGCAAGAGCCATCATTCGCATTGAAAAACAACAACGCGGATTACACGCATCTTGCACCACTCTGTGCAATCCGTGTAATCCGCGTCTTTAATTATCCGACCGTTACAGATCAGATTCTGTTCAGCACCGTTTCTATCAGCGTGTCGATGGTGTTCTTGTAGCCGGTGTTTGCTTCTTTTATCAGGCGGTTGGCTATCACCATGCAGACGGTGGTGGCTTTGTGTCCCATCAGGCGGCTCAAGCCGGCAAGGGCGGAACTTTCCATCTCGAAGTTGGTGATGCGGTAGCCGTTGTAGGCGAAGCTTTCTATCTTCTCGTTCTGACAAGGGTCTGCCAGCGGAATGCGCAACTCGCGTCCCTGCGGACCGAAGAAGCCGCCGGCGGCAATGGTCACGCCACGCACCATGTCAGCAGCTGCGATGCGTTCGATCAACTCGCTGTCGGCATCTATCACGTAAGGGGCAGGGGCGCACATGTTGCCCGTCCATCCCATGTGGTTGATGAATGCGCGTTCGAAAGGAAGGTCGCAAACCGCATTGCGTCCGGCATAGAAATTGAGCAATCCGTCGAAGCCGATGGATTTCTGCGAACAGACAAAGGTGCCTACGGGCGTGTCGGGCTGCAAGCCGCCGCACGTACCGATGCGCACCATTTCGAGGCGTCGCAGCACCGGATTCTCCTCGCGCGTGGCAAAGTCGATGTTTGCCAGCGCATCCAGCTCGTTGACCACAATGTCGATGTTGTCGCAACCGATGCCGGTAGAGACCACGGTAATCCGTTTCCCTTTGTAGGTACCGGTAATGGAGCGGAACTCCCGGCTCTCCACATCACATTCGCGGTTGTCGAAATGGGCGCCCACCATCGGCACACGTCCCGGGTCGCCTACGAGAATCACTTTATCTGCCAGCCATTCGGGCTTCAGGTGCAGGTGAAATACCGAGCCGTCGTCATTGATAAGTAGCTCGGAGGGGGCAAAATACTTTTTCATATATGGATGATGTTAAGAGTCTTGTCAGCACATCGCCCGCTACTTCGCCAGCGGTTGCTCCGCGTTCGGGGAGAGCGGTTTGGCTATCGTTTCGCGCATGGAGGTATCGGCTTCGATGTTCTTCATGCGGTAGTAGTCCATGATGCCCAGGTTGCCGCTGCGGAAAGCTTCTGCCATGGCCTTGGGCACTTCGGCTTCGGCTTCGATAACTTTGGCACGGGCTTCCTGTGCCTTCGCCTTCATCTCCTGCTCCAGGGCAACAGCCATGGCGCGACGCTCTTCGGCTTTTGCCTGTGCAATGTTCTTGTCGGCATTTGCCTGATCCATTTGCAGCACCGCACCGATGTTCTTACCGATGTCAATGTCGGCGATGTCGATGGACAGAATCTCGAACGCGGTACCGGCATCCAGTCCCTTGCGGAGCACCAGCTTGGAGATGGAATCGGGATTCTCGAGCACGGTCTTGTGGCTCTCTGCCGAACCGATGGAGGAGACGATGCCCTCGCCGACACGTGCCAGAATGGTCTCTTCGCCGGCGCCGCCCACCAATTGGCGGATGTTGGCGCGTACCGTCACACGGGCTTTGGCGATGAGCTGAATACCGTCCTTGGCCATTGCTGTTACGGGCGGTGTGTCTATCACCTTGGGATTGACCGACATCTGCACGGCTTCCAGCACATTGCGACCGGCAAGGTCGATGGCGGTAGCCGCCTGAAACGGCAACTCAATGTTGGCTTTCGATGCAGAGACCAGCGCATGCACCACGTTCAGCACATTGCCTTTGGCAAGATAGTGCGCCTCTAATCCGTCGCGACTGACGGTGGTTACACCCGCTTTGTGTGCCTCAATCAGCCCCGGAACAATGATATAGGGAGGCACGTTACGAATACGCATCAGGAACAGTTGCACCAACGAAATGTTGACTCCCGAAACCTTGGCAGACAGCCACAGGAAGAATGGTACATAGTGAAAAAACAGTACCAGCAGAATAATGCCTCCTACAACGAGGGCGGCAGGCAGAAAGAATGAAGGATCCATGTTGAATTGATTTAAAAGATTATAGAATCAAAAGTGATGTTATGCTTTGTCCACCATGATGATGCCATCCATGATGCGGGTGACGACAATCGGTGTTTTTTCGTTCAGGAAGCCGTCCGATGACTTCACTTCCACGATGTTTCCGTCGATATCGGCATTGCCGATGAGCGCCAGTCGGGTGATGGCTACGCCGGTATCGCCCACTTTGACTTGTGCGGCAGCACTGCGGTCTACCTTGGAGGTGATGCTCTTCTTGAGCGAAATCTTATCCAAGGTTTTGGAGCGCATAAACCAGACCAGCGACCCCACACAGAGCACCGTCGAGATTGCCAGCGTGATGAATCCCGCCGCCGTACCCATGTAGGCAAACGCGTAATAGTTGGCAAAGACAAACGCAGCGGCAGCCAGAAAACCGGCTATGCTGATGCCCGGCAACAGAAAAAGTTCGACCAGTAACAAGACGACTGCCGCTACAATGAGAACGGCGATGATAAGTATATCCATAGTGTTGCTAATTATATGTTTTTATTTCAGTATTGCGTACCTCCGTGGCTACGCGCTCTAACTCCTGCTTCAGTTCGCGCACCCGTTTCTCCAGATCGAGGATGCCGGGAGTCAGTCGGGGCTTCTCTTCGTCACTGCCGTCGGCATACTGTTCGCGCAGGTGATTCAGCCTGTTCTGCTGTTCGTCCAGCGTCTTGTCCAGCTCCTGATATTGGGCAAAGCGTGTCTTGGCTTCCTGCGACTGGAAATCACTCCATTGATAATAGGTATGTGCGTCGTCGATGACAAAGACAAAGTCGTGGGTATGCGCCACGGCTGCAGGTTTGTTGCGGGCGGCATAGAGCCGCTTGCGTGCATCGCTCACCGCTTTTTTGTCGCTCCAGGTCTCGGCAATGGCGTGGATGCGTGCCAGCCGAATCAGCTGCGCACGGTTCATCGTTTCATAGTTGTACACCTGCTTGGAGTCGTTCGGGATGAACACATAGATGCACACCTTCCCTGCCGGCTGGTTGCGGTCGGAGGCAAACCAGCCCAGGTTATTGAACTCGTCGATGACATACATGTAATCGTTAGCGGGAGAGTTGAAGGGCATCCCGACATTCTCGGGCGCCAGATAAGTATCGCTGTTGATGTTGTATCGGGTCACGAAGATGTCATATCCACCCATTGAGCGGGCGCCGTCGGCAGCATAGAAGATGGTCACGCCGTCGGTCTGCATATAGGGATAGTTGGCATTGATGCTGTCGTTGATGCTGCCGGGCAGTAACGCTCCCCTCCCCCACTCGCCTTGCATTTTGTTGCGAACGAAGATGCTCAGCTTGCCGTCGCGCTGCCGTTCACTGTAATAGATTTTGTTCTTCAGCTCCGTTTCGTACACGGTGGCGTCCGTCTCCTTTTTGTCGGCGAAGAAGTCGTTGTACAAAAAGAGCGACCCCGATTCCTGACTAATCTTATAGGCATCGAGAAAGCGGGCTTTGTCCACCACGACGCTGTCGACAATCATCACCATCTCCACACCGCGGAGCATGCGCAGATGGGCTTTGCTCTGTTCCAGCAACTGTTCGGCTGCGGCTGTGGGACGTTTCAGGCGGGTAAGGTCGGCGATATAAACTTCGTAGGCAGCAACGGCATCTTCAAACCGATAGAGGCTGTCGAAGGCTTGTGCCAGATAGAGTTGTCCGCCGGTAATGCGTTTCTTGACGGCTGTCTCCAAGTATTTCACTGCCGCGTCGGCTTCGCCCGTCTTGAGGCAACAGACACCATACCACAGGTTATAGTTTCCGTTGGCAGGCTGCGCTTTGACAAACTTTCCGAATACCGGTTTGGCTTTGTCATACTGTCCGCTGTTATAGTATTTCTTGGCTTGCTCCAAGGTTTGGGCAGACAAGCTGCCTACCATTGAGGCAAATAGAAGAAGTAGTAAACAAATTCTCTTCATATATTTTCCAAACTTAGCGAGGCAAAGGTAAAAATTAAATCGGTAGTCACTTCACTTTCCGTTTTATTTTCTGATTCAGACACGTATATCTCACAGACTGCGGTAGCCTAATGCCGCAACCTGCGGTAGCCTAATACCGCAAGGTGCTGTAGCCTAATACAGCAAACTGCGTGAGCCTAATCGCGCAAGGTGCGCGAGCCTAATCACGCAAGGTGCGTGAGCCTAATCGCGCAAGTTACAGACGGCACAGCCGGCGGAAGTCGCAATACTCGCACCGGCGGATGCATTTGGTAGGGGTAAAATCTTCATCGGGATTGTATATCTCCTGCAAGAGTTGGTGCAGGTGGTCGCGGAACTCGGCTTCGTAGGGCGAGAAGTCGTCGACGGGCAGTTTGGGTTGCCGCGGCGCCCCTATGCGGATGACCGGCGAGTAGTCGTCGGAGGCTGCCCGGTGGATATAGAGCAACGCGGGAGCCACCCGTTGCGGCTGTTGCCGACTCATGATGGCTGCATAGAGAAAGGTCTGGAAGATATAGCCGGGGCGCTGTTCGTCGTCCGCGCGGAAGAGCTGCTCCACACTGTGCAGTGTTTTGGGCATTCCTCCCGTCTTGTAGTCTACGATGCGCAGCGTGCCCTGCTTGCTGTCGAGGCGGTCGATGATGCCGCCGATCTGGAGTGTCCGTTCGCCCAGCGGGGTGTCGATGGTCAGCGTTTCCCTGACGGCGCGTTCCATCCCCTCCATGCGGAACGGGGCATACAGCAGGTCGTTGCGCAACAGCTGTGCCAGGTAGGACTTGACCACCCGGGCGTTTATCAGCTGGGTGCCGTTGTATTCGGACTTGTCGGTCAACGGTATGTGGAAGAACGTCTCCTTGAATGCCCAGTCTACGTAGGCTTGCAGTTGTTCGTCGGCTTTGAGCAGTCGTTCCAGCTCCTCTTTGCGTATCTCCTTGCCGGTGGCAGTGAGGTCTGTATACGCCAGCTGTGCCGCCCGGTGAAAGAGGGTACCGAAGAGCGCCGAGTCGATCTCGATGCTCACCTCGTCGGGCGCCTTCAAGCCTGCCACGTAGCGGTAATAGAACTTCAGCCGGCAGTCCAGATAGGTGTTGAGCGCCGAGGGAGAGAGCACGCCCGAGCGGTGCCGTTCATAGAGATGCTCCAGCATCGGGATTGTCTTCCGCACCGGAGCGGGGCGACCGCTTTGCGGCGACTGTCCCGCCTCGAGCTGCAGTTGTGTGATGGCATGGGGCGACTCCACCAGCAGTTGCAGCATGAAGCGCGACATCTCTCCGCGGTTCATGCCGTCGGTAGAGGTGTTGTAGAGCAGGGTGATGCGTTCGGCGCGCTGCATCAGCCGGTAGAAATAGTAGGCGTAGACGGCATTCTTGTGTTCGATGGTGGTCATGCCGAACGCCTTGCGCAGGTTGTAGGGCACGAAGGAGGCATCGTTGCCGCTTCCGGGCAGCTTCCCTTCGTTCACGGAGAGCATGATGAGGTTGCGGAAGTCGAGGTTGCGTGTTTCGAGCAGCCCCATCACTTGCAGTCCGATGGCAGGTTCGCCATGGAAAGGGATGCCCGCCGCAGCCAGCAGTTGGGTGAGCAGCCGCACCAGCGTATCGGTCTGCAAGGGCAGTTCGCCGCTGCCGACAAGGTCGCCCAGCCGGTTGGCGATGGTATAGCTCTGGAAGAGCGCTTCCCGATAGAGCTGGTCGAAGATATCGACAGATGGCTTTTGGTGATAGAGCGTGGCGGCACGCCGAAGCTGTTCCGTCAGGTAGAGGCAGAGGTCGTGGAGCCGGGGGCGGGGCGTAAAGAGTTGCGACAGATACTCATCCTCCATCAGTTCGGACGGCAGGGGGAAGAAGCGGTTGTCGTGCTTGAGCCGTTGTTCCAGCGCTTCGGTACGGTCGGAGAGTTGCCGCACGTAGGGGTGCTTGAGCACGGCAGCCACCGCGTCGTATTGATAGCGACCGCTGTCGGGTCGGTAACCTTTGGTTTGCAGCTCCACCAGCGCGATGAGCAGGCTGTATGCCGGTGTTTGCGACAGCGGGAAGCCCATGGTGATGTTGATGTGCTGCACGGCTGCCGGAATGGCATGTAGCACGGGTTGCAGCAGGTGCTCGTTGCAAAGCACGATGGCGCTCTCCTTGGTGCCCTGCTCCCGGGTTATCTCCTGTGCGATCCAGCGTGCCTGCGCATTCTCGGTGGGCGAGGCGATGAAGCGTATCTGCTTGGGTTGTCGCATGGTGTCGAAGCACTCCTCGGGCAGCTCGTTGGGGAAGCGTTGCAGGTTGCGCACGATAAACTCGCCCGCTTCGTGCGTGTAGGGCGGCACGGATTCGCGCGGCAGACGGGTGTAGAAGAGGTCGTAATCCCAGTAGAACATGGCGCGTCCCGCCTCGTGCAGCCGCTCAAAGAAGCGGGTCTCGACGCGGTTCAGCACGTTGAAGCCGACAAACACGTAGCGGTCATACTTCAACCGCTCTATGTCGAGCGTCTCCAGCACGTGCCGGTACATCATGCCCTCATAAGCAATGCCCAGCTCCTCCAACCGGCGGCGGTACTGCTGATAGATGGCGCCCAGCTTGTCCCACAGCGAGATGAAACGCTCCTTGAGCAGCGTGCGCCGTTCGATGGAGAAGTTCTGAAAGAACTGCCGGATCGCCTCTTCCTGCTCGCGGTCGAGGAAGTTGTAATCGTTCATGATGTTGTGCAGGTCTTGCAGATTGCCGAAGAGGCGACCGGCATCCACCAGGTTCTTGTCCACATCGTCGAAGTCGCTGATGAGCAGCTCTCCCCAGAAGTAGAAGTCGTCGAGCGTTTCGGTACTTTGGGTCTCTTCTCGGAAGACGCGATACAGCTCGCAGACCAGCCGGATGGGGTCGCCGGCTTTCCACGGCGACAGTTGTCCGAACAGCTCGCTGATGCTGATGTAGGCAGGCGACCAGAGCGGACGGTCGGTCTGCGCTGCCAGGTGCTCATTGAAGAAGAGGCGGGCACGCTTATTGGGAAAGACTACGGCGGTGCGCGACAGGTTGTTGCCGACTTTGGCATAGAGGTCGCGGGCAACGAGTTCGAGGAATGTGGGCATGAGGGTGTACTTTATTAATAGGTGTATCAAGCGGGGGTTCGGTCTATCCGTTCTATCCGGTTCTGCTCCACGTACCACAGGTATCCGGTCATCCGGTCGGGGCTGTAACCCATGCGTACAAGCAGGTTGAGGTAGCTTTGTACCTGCGCTGCATACGCGCTGTGCGGCTTGCCGAACTTAAAGTCGAGCACAACGATGGCGCCGTCTTTCATCATGACGCGGTCGGGGCGACGGGTGTGCAGTCCGTCCTGTTCGCGCCAGATGATGTCGCATTCGCTGAAGAGCTGCCACTCGCCCGAGTACCAGGCTTTGATTGGCGGCAGGGCAAAGGCGCGGCGGGTGAGGGCACGTATCTCCTCCTCCGCCTCCTTGCGGCTGATGATGCCCTCGAAGCACAACCGGTCGACAGCAGCGTCGATGTCGGCTTCGGTCTCGATGGCGGAGAAGAGGGTGTGCAGCAGGCGTCCGCGCTGCATGAAGCGGCGGGGCGACTCCTCCTCGTCGATGCCGGCGATAAAGTCTGCCGAGCGATTGGACTGGCGGAACTCAATATCGGGATGGAGGCTCTGCATCTTTACGTGGATGCCGTTCGGCACACGCTCGACTTGCGCTGAGGGGCACGGGGTGCCGAACTCGAAGCAGTCGTCGGCATCGGCATCACCGGAGGCTTCGCCCGTCTCCTCCTCCAATACCCGGGCAAGCAGTTCGGAGATGCTGTTCCGGTCGTCCTTGCGTCCCCAGGCAATCAGGTTCTTGCCGGCGCGGGTAAATGCCACATAGAGCAGGTTCAGGTTGTCGACCCACAGTTGCAGCCGTTCGTTCAGGTAATCGGTACGGTAGATCGATTCTGCCAGCACGGCGGAGTAGTTGACGGGCACCAGCTTGAGCCTGTCGAACGGCGCTTCGGCAGGAACGCACCACATCATCCGGTCGTGGTGCTCGCTCGTCAACGTCCAGTCGCAGAAAGGAATCAGCACGGTGTGGAACTCGAGTCCTTTCGACTTGTGGATGGAGAGGATGCGTATGCCGTTTGCCTCGCCTCCCGGGATGGTTTGGGCTGAAAGGGTCTCGTCCCAGTAGCGGATAAAGGCTTCAGGGTCGGAGGGATTGCTTTGCAGGTATTCGCTCACCGCGTCGAAAAAGGCAAAGAGATAAGCATCGTCATCGGCGCCGAGCCGTTGCAGGTCGAGGATGCGGTAGAGCGTCTCCAGCAGTTCGTAGAGCGGCACGATGCGATAGGCGGCAGGGGCGGACAGCGTGACGCCCTGTGCCGAGAGCGATGCCCGGGCAATGGCGTTGTCGGGATTGGCAATCAGTTGCAGGGCATCCATGAGGATGCCCACGGTGCGCGAGGCATCCAGCCGGAAAGCCTCGTCGGAGACGACGGAGAGGTGCAGCTCCCTGTCGAAATAGTCGGCAATGGCAGGGATGTTCTTCTTGGTTCGTACAAGGATGGCGATGTCGTTCTCCTTCACCCCTCCCTCGTGCAGCAGTCGCATCACCTCCTCGCCCAGGGCAACAATGGTCTTGTCGGTGTACGACTGTTCGTCGTCGGGTTCGAGGAAGCTCACCTTGACATATCCCTTTCTGTCGGTGCGGGGCGAGATCTGTTCGACGTCGGCATAAGCACGCAGCAAGGTGGGGCACGGTTCGCCCAACTCGTCGATGTGCAGGCGGTTGAGATACTCCACGGCGCGGGTGAAGAGGCGGTTGTTGAAGTCGATGACGGCGGTCTCGCTCCGTCGGTTGGTTTGGAGGGTCTCTATCCGCACGGGGAAAGGGAAGGGCGGCGCGGCATCGTCGTTGTTGCCCAGCCCGTTCAGGATGCGCCAGTCGCCGTTTCGCCAGCGGTAGATGGATTGCTTCACGTCGCCCACAATCAGGCTGTCGGCGCCTTGCGACAACCCTTCGAGCAGCAGTGTTTTGAAGTTGTCCCACTGCAACCGGCTGGTGTCCTGGAACTCGTCGATCATCACGTTGCGGATGTTGGAGCCTATCTTCTCGAAGACGAACGACGAATCGCCGTCGCGCACCAAGCCGTGCAGCAGGGCGTTGGTGTCTGCCAGCAGGAAGCGGTTCTGTTCGCGGTTCAGCAGGCGCACCTCCTCGTCGATGTTGGTCAGCAGTTGCAGGTTGTTGAGGTATTGCAGCGACAGGCGGCAACTGTTCACGATCCGGTTGTTGAGCGACCGAAGCACTTCCGCCTGTTGCAGCAGGGGCAGCAGGGCAGATGCTACCAGCGACAAGATCTCCTGCTTGCGCGGCGAGGTCTTCGTGACCCAGTTGGCAGCCTCAGCCAGGTGCTTCTCGAGGGTGGCGTTCTTGACCTCCTTGTCCGACAGTATGCCGTTGCCCAGCTTGCGGAAGTAGCTGCCGATGCCTTTGCTACCGCCTTTCAGCTCTTCGACGGCAAGGGCGTTATCTTCCAGGATGGTGTTGAAGCGGGTGGCGAGTTCCTGCATCTGGCGGATGGCTTGCTGCATCAGGACGTGCAGCTCGCTGCGGTATTGCCGGATGCAGGTGGGGTCG
>JAISGR010000047.1 GCA_031262995.1 Prevotellaceae bacterium
CCACGCAAGGGATAGGCATCGTCTTTAAACGGGACTTCGGTCAATGGCGCGAACTGCTCTTCTGGAACAAAAAACGGATCAAAGCGCTGAAGGAGGAGACCGATAGCCCGGAACAAAGCAGAGATGAAATGGCGTCGGAATCGGATTAGGGTTGTATACCAGGGTAGTATAGGGTCGTATACCAGGGTAGTATAGGGTCGTATACCAGGGTAGTATAGGGTCGTATACTAGGGTAGTATAGGGTCGTAGTCCGAAAGCCGGACGGATTGCCCGCTTTTCGACACCTTATAATATATAGAAACAGTGCAATTATTAATACTTAATATAAAAAGAGAATAGATATGGATTTGGCTGCTGAAAACTTTTTGCTGATAGGCTCAGTACTGTTGTTTGTGAGTATTATTGTCGGGAAAACCGGCTATCGCTTCGGTGTCCCTGCGTTGTTGTTGTTCCTTTTTGTCGGCATGCTTTTCGGCAGCGACGGGTTGGGATTACAGTTCAACGATGCCAAGAATGCCCAGTTTATCGGTATGATAGCGTTGAGCATCATCCTTTTCTCGGGCGGCATGGAAACCAAGTTCTCCGAAATCAAGCCGGTGATGGCGCCCGGTATCATGCTCTCCACCGTGGGAGTGCTGCTCACGGCGGTCTTCACGGGGCTGTTTATCTGGTTCCTGTCGGACATGAGTTGGAGCAACATCCACCTGCCTATCCTCTCGTCGTTGCTGCTGGCATCTACCATGTCGTCGACCGATTCGGCGTCGGTGTTTGCCATTCTGCGCTCGCAGAAGATGAACCTCAAGCACCACCTGCGCCCCATGCTGGAGCTGGAAAGCGGTAGTAACGACCCCATGGCATACATGCTCACCATCGTGCTGATACAGGTGATACAGACCAGTACGTGGGGAGTGGGGGGCATCATCAGCTCGTGACTGATACAGGTGCGGGGGGGTGCGGCAGCCGGTTATGCGCTGGGCAAGCTTGCCATCCTGATGCTCAATCGGCTGAACATCGACAACCAGGCGCTCTATCCCATTCTGCTGCTGGCATTCGTCTTCTTCACCTTCTCCGTCACCGACCTGCTGCGCGGCAACGGCTACCTGGCTGTCTACATCGCCGGCATCATGGTGGGTAACCACAAATTTATGAACCGCCGCAACGTCTACACTTTTATGGATGGACTGACGTGGCTGATGCAAATCATCATGTTCCTCTGCCTGGGACTGCTTGTCAACCCGCACGAGATGTTCAAGGTGGCGCTTCCGGCGACCCTCATCGGGGTGTTCATGATTCTGATAGGTCGTCCGCTCAGTGTCTACCTCTGTATGATTCCGTTTGCCAAGCGCTTCAACCACCGCTCGCGCATGTTCGTGTCGTGGGTGGGGCTGCGGGGTGCGGTGCCCATCATCTTTGCCACCTATCCGGTGGTGGCGAATATCCACAGCGCCAACGTGATCTTCAACATCGTATTCTTCATTACCATCGTGTCGCTGGTGATACAGGGTACCACCGTGTCGCTGGCTGCGCGCAAGCTGAAGCTCTCCGCCCCGATGGAGAAAACCGGCAACGACTTCGGCGTGGAGCTGCCCGAAGAGATTGAGACCGACTTGCGCGACATGACCGTCACCGCCCAGATGCTCGAAGAGGGCGACACGTTGAAAGACATTACCTTGCCGCACGGTTCGCTGGTGATGATTGTCAAGCGCGGTTCCGAATTTCTTATCCCCAACGGGTCACTCAAATTGCACCTGAACGACAAGCTGTTGCTGATTTCCGAGAAGAAGGAGTTGCCGAAAGCGTAGGCAAGAACACCCTTCAAACGTCAAATTTGCATAAAAAACCGTCGTATAATAACTAAATGCGTATCTTTGCCCGCCTTAATTCAGAATAGGATGTTCAGAATGAATGGGTTAACAGAATTCGGCAGATTCTCTGGTTCTGTAAATGCCGATTTCATTATCTCTGATTCTGAGGATGCTGATTCCGAATAAGACAATTGATATTCTTCGATTAAATTATTTAATAAACTATGGCAGACAGTAAAGAAAAACTCTTCCCCGAATTTCCGCCGGTATCTACCCAGCAGTGGATGGAGAAAGTGACCGCCGACCTCAAAGGCGCCGATTTCGAGAAGAAACTCGTTTGGAAGACAAACGAAGGATTTAAGGTACAACCTTTCTACCGTATGGAAAACCTCGAAGGACTGAAGACCGTCGGCAGCGTGCCGGGACAGTTTCCGTTCCTCAGAGGTATCAAACAAAACAATAACGAATGGCTGGTGCGACAAGACATTCAAGTGGAATGCCCCAAGGAAGCCAATGCCAAAGCGTTGGACATCCTCAACAAAGGCATTGATGCGCTGGGCTTCCGCCTCAAGGCAGCCGACCTCAACGCCGACTTCATCGAGACACTGCTCGAAGGCATCTGTGCCGAATGTGTGGAGCTGAACTTCACCACGTGCCAGCAACACGTTGTCGAACTTGCCCGGTTGCTTACTGCTTACTTCACCAAGAAGGGCTACGAAGGCAAAAAGCTGAACGGCTCTGTCAACTTCGACCCCATGAGTAAGATGCTGGCTAAAGGGAAGGAGAAAATCGACCTCGCCGAAACAGCCCAAGCGCTTCTCGAAGCGACCAAAACCCTGCCCCGCTACCGCGTGCTGGGTGTAGATGCACTGGCACTGAATAATGCCGGTGCATATATTTATCAGGAGCTGGGTTACGCACTGGCGTGGGGCAACGAATACCTCCGCCGCCTCACCGAAGCCGGCGCTCCCGCAGCTTGCGTTGCCAAGAACATCAAGTTCAACTTCGGCATCAGCTCCAACTACTTCCTCGAAATAGCCAAGTTCCGTGCCGCACGCATGTTGTGGGCGAACATTGTGGCTGCCTACAACCCCGAATGCGACTGCGCCGACGGTTCGTGCGACTGCGGATGCGGTACTTGCGGATGCGACGACGACTGCCAATGCGACGAAAGCTGCGACTGCGGTTGCCAGGACAGCAAGGAATGTACTTGCGGAAGTGAATGCACCTGCGGATGTCAGGATGGTAAGGGTTGCCGCTGCGCTGCCCGGATGCACATCCATGCCGAGACCTCGTCGTTCAACCTGACACTGTTCGACCCGTATGTGAATCTGCTGCGTACGCAGACCGAGACGATGAGCGCCGCGCTGGCAGGTGTGGAATCAATGACCGTATCGCCTTTCGATAAGGTATATGCCGGAGCCAACGACTTCTCCGAACGTCTGGCACGCAACCAGCAACTGTTGCTGAAGGAAGAATCGCACTTCGAGAAGGTCATCGATCCCGCTGCCGGTTCTTATTATATCGAAACGCTCACCGTATCTATTGCCAAGCAGGCATGGGAACTCTTCCTTGCTACCGAAGAAGCCGGCGGATTCTACGCCGCTGTCAAAGCCGGTCATGTACAGGCTGCCGTCAACGAGAGCAACAAGACACGCCACACCGCCATGGCACAACGCCGCGAGATTCTGCTCGGTACCAACCAGTATCCCAACTTTACCGAACTGACCGGCGACAAGAAACCCGTTGCCTGTGCCTGCGGCTGCAAGCAGCCCGAAGGATGTGAACCCGACTTCCCGACGCTGAACTTCAAACGTGCAGCCGACGAGTTCGAAACGCTCCGCCTCCAGACCGAAGCCGCCGGCAAACGCCCGAAAGCATTCATGCTCACCATCGGCAACCTGGCGATGCGTCAGGCTCGTGCCCAGTTCTCGTGCAACTTCCTGGCTTGTGCCGGTTACGAGGTCATCGATAACCTCGGCTTCGATACCGTAGAAGCCGGCGTAGATGCTGCCATGGCTGCCAAAGCCGACATCGTAGTGCTCTGCTCCAGCGACGACGAATATGCCACGTATGCCATCCCCGCCTTCAAAGCCCTCGACGGTCGCGCCCTCTTCATTATAGCCGGTGCACCCGCCTGCATGGACGAGCTGAAAGCTGCCGGCATCGAGCACTTTATCCATGTACGTGTCAACGTATTGGAGACTTTAAAAGAGTACAACGCTAAATTATTGAAGTAATGAAACCCGATTTTAAGAACATCAATATATACGATGCCTTCCAACCCGTGAACGGGACGGAATGGCAAGAGGCTAACGGCATCTCCGCCGACTGGAAGACGCCCGAACACATCGAAGTGAAGCCCGTTTATACCCAAGAAGACCTGAAAGGGATGGAGCACCTGAGCTATGCCGCCGGCATCGCTCCGTTCCTGCGCGGTCCCTATTCCGCCATGTATGTGGTGCGTCCGTGGACTATCCGCCAGTACGCCGGATTCTCCACTGCCGAAGAATCGAATGCGTTCTACCGCCGCAACCTGGCTTCGGGTCAGAAAGGGCTGTCGGTAGCCTTCGACCTTGCCACACACCGAGGCTACGACCCCGACCACGAACGTGTGGTAGGCGACGTGGGCAAAGCCGGCGTATCTATCTGCTCGCTCGACAACATGAAGACCCTCTTCGACGGTATTCCCCTGAACAAGATGTCCGTCTCCATGACCATGAACGGAGCCGTGCTGCCCATCATGGCGTTCTATATCAACGCCGGACTGGAACAGGGCGCCAAGCTCGAAGAGATGGCAGGTACCATTCAGAATGACATCCTGAAAGAGTTCATGGTGCGCAACACCTATATCTATCCGCCCGCATTCTCGATGAAGATCATCTCCGACATCTTCGAGTACACCTCGCAGAAGATGCCGAAGTTCAACTCCATCTCTATCTCGGGCTATCACATGCAGGAAGCAGGCGCTACCGCCGACATCGAGCTGGCTTACACGCTTGCCGACGGTCTGGAGTATCTCCGCGCCGGCGTCAATGCAGGTATCGACATCGATGCCTTCGCACCCCGCCTCTCTTTCTTCTGGGCTATCGGCACGAACCACTTCATGGAGATTGCCAAGATGCGCGCCGCCCGTATGCTGTGGGCAAAGATTGTGAAGCAGTTCAACCCCAAGAACTCCAAATCGATGGCGCTGCGTACACACTGCCAGACATCGGGCTGGTCGCTCACCGAGCAAGACCCCTACAACAACGTCGGTCGTACCTGCATCGAAGCCATGGCAGCCGCATTGGGCGGTACCCAGTCGCTGCATACCAACGCGCTCGACGAAGCCATCGCCCTGCCTACCGACTTCTCTGCCCGCATTGCCCGCAACACACAGATCTACATTCAGGAAGAGACCAACATCTGCCGCGACGTCGATCCGTGGGCAGGTTCCTACTACGTGGAGACCCTGACCAACGAGATTGCCCGCAAGGCATGGGAGCACATCGAAGAGATCGAAAAGCTGGGCGGCATGGCGAAAGCCATCGAGACCGGCATCCCCAAGATGCGCATCGAAGAGGCTGCCGCACGGACGCAAGCCCGCATCGACAGCGGCGCGCAGACCATTGTCGGCGTGAACAAGTACCGGTTGGAGAAAGAGGCTCCGATCGACATTCTCGAAGTAGACAACACCGCCGTTCGTCAGGAGCAGATTGAACACCTGAAGCAGCTGAAAGCCCGTCGCAACCAAGCCGACGTAGACCGTGCCCTCGATGCCATCACCGAATGTGTGAAGACGGGCAAGGGCAATCTGCTGGAGCTGGCTGTCGAAGCTGCCCGCGTACGCGCTACGCTGGGCGAGATTTCGTATGCTTGCGAAAAGGTAGTAGGACGTTATAAAGCAGTAATCAGAACCATATCAGGCGTGTATTCATCAGAAAGTAAAAACGACAGCGACTTCGCCCGTGCTTGTGAGCTGGCAGAAAAGTTCGCCAAGAAAGAAGGTCGTCAACCCCGCATCATGGTAGCCAAGATGGGACAGGACGGTCACGACCGCGGAGCCAAAGTAGTAGCCACCGGCTATGCCGACTGCGGTTTCGACGTAGACATGGGACCTCTGTTCCAGACACCTGCCGAAGCGGCGCGTGAAGCCGTGGAGAACGATGTGCATGTGGTCGGCGTATCCTCGCTGGCTGCAGGACACAAGACGCTCGTTCCGCAAATCATCGAAGAGTTGAAGAAGCTGGGTCGCGAAGACATCGTGGTCATTGCCGGCGGCGTCATTCCCGCACAAGACTACGACTTCCTGTACAAAGCCGGCGTAGCTGCCATCTTTGGTCCCGGTACGCCGGTGGCTAAAGCAGCTTGCCAGATACTGGAGATTCTGCTGGACGAAGAAGGAGCGTAGATACCATTTATTTATATCTTCTCGTGAACCATTTACATCAAGCATTGTTAGGTATATGTGTTTTTCATAGTATTAGATATAAGATTAATGGACTTCGCCCGCTTGTGACAAGTAAGCGCGTCAATAAAGAAGCAGAAGCGTCTGCTTGTTAAAAATCAAGGAGGAACCCATGCAAGAGGGTTCCTCCTTTTATTTATATATCGCCTCTTGCCCGTTTCTTGAGGTATTCGCTCTGTGGAAACAGCAGCCTTCTTGCATTGAAACGAATCTCTTCTTCCGTTGAAACGAACATCTTCTTCCGTTGAAACGAACACTTTCTCTCATTGAGACAGCGAACTCACGTCAATAACGTGAGTTCGACCTAAGCGAACTTTTGTATCTCTCTTGTATGTACGATTTCGAGATTCAGTGACGGTTTCTTGGGCAAGAAGTTGTATGCGATAATCCCCGATAATAGGTTTACTATGAAGTTGGTAAAGCATCGGTGTCTGGTATGTTCTATCTGACAGATAGAAGAACTTTAAATCACGGGTATGGGAGAGATGAAACATCACTTAATCGATTTTAGTTTCTGGTCGGCAGTGCACCGCAAAGTTACTCGCAGACGGATGCAGACAGATGCAGACAGATGCAGACAGATGCAGACAGATGCAGACAGATTGCAGACGGATATTTTTGTGCGTTAACGTATTTATTATGAGGAA
>JAISGR010000136.1 GCA_031262995.1 Prevotellaceae bacterium
TATCTTTTTTCCCAAACGACAGAAGATAAATAATTTTCTTCACCAAAAATTTCATTCATCAATAGACGAAGATTATAAACTTCATTATCGTCAATTGATACGAAAATTACGCCATCATCCCTGAGCAAACTTTTAGCAAGGTACAGCCGAGGCATCATCATATTTAGCCAATTACTATGATATTGCCCATTTTCCTTGCTGTTCTTGCGAAACATCCCCTCACGGGTCATATAACCATCTTCATCCTTGTCCCCAACCCGTCTAAGATACTCTTCCTTACTTTCCGAAAACTTATCAGGATAGATAAATGAGTCGTTTCCTGTATTATAAGGCGGGTCAATATATATCATCTTGATTTTCCCAAAATAGCTCTTTTGTAGTACTTTGAGCACTTCCATGTTTTCACCTTCGATAAAGATGTTTTTGGTTGTATCAAAACCAATGGATTCTTCTCGGCAAGGGATAAGCGTAGCCGAAGAAGGTTGTTGCATTACACGGAACGCATCACTCTTACCCGCCCAATTAAGGACATACCGTTCATTAGCGAAATTGACATTCTCGCCTAATGTGGCTTTGAGCTTTTCCCAATCTACCTTACCTTCATCAAAGACTTCTGGTATAAGTGATTGAAGCATCTGTATCCGCTCCTCTGCGGGAGTTTGAGAGTATCCGTTCATCTATTCCTATCTAAAGTATGAAGCAAAGATAGGAATTTCAGAGACAGCATTTGCCGTCTCCTCCCTATTTTTGTGATATTTTCCAAATCCGTCATTAGAAATGGCATATAAAGTAATGGAGGAACAGCCTTAAGAACTGTTCCTCCATTACTTACAATCCTGTTGCTTAGTGCATTTTTCCTGCCTCTTCCTTCAGCTTCTGTGCCTGCTCATCCAGCAACCGTGCCCGTTCGAGGGCTTCAGCTTGCTTCTGGAGGCGATACTCGTAGTCTATGACCGTATCCCGTAGCTGGCGAACGGCGTTCTCATCTCGTTCCCAGTTGAAGGTCTTCTCCAGCCGTTCCAAGGCACGACCATCAGCTTCACCTTTCATCAACAGGTAGCGGTACTTGAGAGAAGTCCGTCCAAAAGAATTTTCAAATCTTCCATTGTTGTCTATTTTAAAAGTGTTACACATATTTCAATTCCTTATATCTGTCTCCCCAACGCCCGATTGCCTTTCTATCAAAATGCCACCTGTTCACACTAATTTTAACACAAAACCGGCGGTCATATTCCGTAGAAATTCGGATATTTGCCGAAAATTATAACTTTATGGAAGCTATACGTAATTTTGCACAACTTACATCACACTTAAAATCACTGAACCGGCGCAAGCGCATTGCCGTGGTGTGCGCAAATGATCCCAACACAGAATATGCCATTGCCCGTGCGCTCGAAGAGGGCATAGCAGCGTTTCTCATGATAGGCAACTCCTCCGTCCTGGAGCGCTATCCCACACTCAGGAAGTACCCCGACCGTGTAGAAATCCTGCACATCGAAGACCCCGACGAAGCTGCCCGCCAAGCGGTGCGCATCGTGCGCGAAGGCGGTGCGGACATCCTCATGAAAGGCATCATCAATACCGACAACCTGTTGCACGCCATCCTCGACAAGGAGCACGGACTGTTGCCCAAAGGGAAGATACTCACCCACCTGGCTGTCATGGAGATTCCCACTTACAACAAGCTGCTCTTCTTCTCGGATGCCGCCGTCATTCCCCGCCCTACCCTGCAGCAACGCATCGAAATGATCTGGTATGCCATCCACACCTGCCGCCACTTCGGCATTAGTCAGCCGCGCATTGCCTTGATACACTGCACGGAGAAGGTCAGCCCCAAGTTCCCCCACTCCCTGGACTATGTGAACATTGTAGAGCTGGCGGAAGCGGGCGAGTTTGGCGATGTCATCATCGACGGACCGCTCGACGTGCGTACGGCGTGCGAACAAGCCAGCGGCGACATCAAGGGCATTGCCTCCCCCATCAACGGACAAGCCGACGTACTCATCTTCCCCAACATCGAATCGGGCAATGCGTTCTACAAATCGGTGTCGCTCTTTGCCCGCGCCGAAATGGCAGGACTGCTGCAAGGTCCCACATGCCCCGTGGTATTGCCCTCGCGCAGCGACTCCGGACTCTCCAAATATTACAGCATCGCCATGGCATGCCTCACCTCGGGCAACGCCGGCTGACCGCACCGAACAAAGATTCAATACACACCCCAAAAACCTGATAGTTCAATGAGAATACTTGCCATCAACCCCGGTTCTACCTCCACCAAAATCGCTGTTTACGAAGACACCGCGCCGATACTGGTGCGCAACATCCGCCATTCGGTAGCCGAGCTTGCCCGCTTTGCGGCAGTCATCGACCAGTTCGACTTCCGCAAGGAGCTGGTGCTGAAAGAGCTGGAAGCCAACAACGTACCGTTTGCCTTCGACGCCATCATCGGACGGGGCGGCTTGTTCAGACCCATACCCGCCGGGGTGTACGAGGTCAACGACGCCATGCGCCGCGATGCCCGTCACGCCGTCCGCCTGCACGCCTGCAACCTGGGCTGCCTGATAGCTGCCGAGCTGGCTGCCCTGCTGCCCGGCTGCCGCGCCTTCATCGCCGACCCGGGGGTGGTCGACGAAATGAGCGAGCTGGTACACATCACCGGCTCGCCCCACATGCCGCGCATCACCATCTGGCATGCGCTCAACCAGCGCGCCATCGCCCGACGCTTTGCCGCCGAACAGAGCGCCGAACACCCCGAACATCCCGTCAGGTACGAAGACCTCCGGCTGATTATCTGCCACCTGGGCGGCGGCATCTCGACCGCAGCCCACCTGCACGGACGCTCCATCGACGTGAACAATGCGCTCGACGGCGAAGGTCCCTTCTCCCCCGAACGGACAGGCAACCTGCCGATGGGCGATTTGGTCGACCTGTGCTACTCGGGCAAATACACCAGCGAAGAGGTCAAGAAGCAGATCTACGGCAAAGGCGGATTGATTGCACACCTCGGCACCAACGACATGCTGGAGATTGAACGCCGCATCGCCAACGGAGACAGCCACGCCGAGCTGGTGCTCAATGCCATGATTTATCAAGTAGCCAAAAGCATCGCCGCCCTGTCGGTGGCGCTTTGCGGCAAGATAGACGCCATCCTCCTCACGGGAGGCATCGCCCACTCCCACTACGTCATCCCGCGCCTGAAAGAACACATCGCCTTCCTCGCCCCCGTTTACGTTTACCCGGGCGAAGACGAACTGGAAGCGCTCGCCATGAATGCACGCGGCGCATTGACGGGAGAGATGGAGATACGGGAATACAGATAAACCATAAGAAGCATACGGACAAACCACCGGAGAGACACAGACAAACGACAAGAAAAACAGTCTGTTCACAGAAAAAAATCGACGGTTCTGTTGCATATCCACCCTATTTTTTGAAATTTTGCGCCCGTTAATGGAAGTTGAAAGGCTCCATTAGAGAGATAAAAAACTTAGTATCAATTAAAAAACAATGTGTTATGTCTAAACACCAATTGAAAGGATTAACGGTAAGCAACTCCGTTACCACCGACGACTTGACGGACAAACGGCTGATTCTTGATGCCACCCGCAGCGTCGACCAGTCATTCGTCATCGATCACATGATGAAGCTATTCCCGGGCATCACGCACACCGTTGCCGAAGCCGTAGTGAAACAGTTTGGCGAAGCCATCATCGATCTGGTATGCAACGGGTACACGGTCAACACCGACACCTGTCGCTATGCGCCCTCGTTCAAGGGTATTATCCACAACAATGCGTGGGATCCGACGCGCAACTCCATTCACATCAGCATTACGCAAGGAAAAAGCCTGCGCGAAGCCATCAAGGACACCACCGTGCAGATCCTGGGCGAGAAAGGCGATGCCATGTACATCGCCGCCACCAACGATGCCGCCACCCGTGCCGAAGACTACACCGCCACCTCGGGCAGCATGTTGACCGTGATAGGCAATGAGTTGAAGGTGGTCGACGGCAGCATCACGCTCACCGACAGCAAAGGAACCGTGACCAACATCCCCGAGAACCTCTGGGCAACCAACATGCCCAAGAAGCTCACCTTCCTCATTCCCGAAGGATTGAACGACGGCGACTACACGCTGACCGTTACCACGATGTATTCGGGCGGAGGTAAACCGGCAACCAACCCGCACGTGGCAACACAGGTGCTCACCATCGGGAAGGGCGGAGACGACCCGCTGCAATAGGCTTACTGTCCAACGACGTTGGACAGCCTGTCCAACGACTCGGGACAAGCTTGTCCAAAGACTCTGGACAACCTGTCCAACGACTCTGGACAGTAACGGCGCATTTCTCACACAGAGATGCGCCGTTTTTTAT
>JAISGR010000021.1 GCA_031262995.1 Prevotellaceae bacterium
GGTCTTGCTGGCGTTCGTCCAGCACTTCGACGTTCTTCTCCACTTCGGCGGTGCGTTCCTGCTCCTGTGCGCTGAACTCTCGTATCTTCTTCTCGCTCAGCTCCACTTCGAGGGTTTGGAACTCTATTTCCTTGCTCAGGAAGTCGTACTCGCGGTTGTTGCGCACGTTCTCCTGCTGTTCCTTGTACTTGGCGATCGAAGCTTTGGATGTTTCAATCTCCACACGGTTGGTCGAGATGTCCGATCTCAGGTTGCTGATTTCGGCTTTGATGTTCTCGATGCGGGTGCTCAGTCCGGCAATCTCGTCTTCCAGGTCTTGCACCTCGAGCGGGAGTTCGCCTCTGAGTGTTTTGATTTCGTCAATCTTCGAGAGCATGGTTTGTAGCTGATAGAGGGCTTTCAGCTTTTGTTCCACGGTCAAATCCTGGGGTTGGGGTTCTTTTTTTGAAGCCATTGTTTATAGATATTTTATGGGATTCGTGTTCGTTCTGCACGGCTGAACGGGCAGGTTTGGAAACGCTTCCCTGATGATGGATAGAAATATTTCTTTGGTGTACTGTTCGCTTTCGTAGTGTCCGATCTCTGCCAGCAGGATGTCGTCGTGTCCGAAGTATTCGTGGTACTTCATCTCGCCGGTGATGAACACGTCGGCATGTCGGTCGACGGCAAGCGGCAGGAGGAAGGCTCCGGCTCCTCCACAGAGGGCGACGGTTTGGATTTCGCGTCCCATGAGCTTGTTGTGCTTCACGCATCCCGCTTCGAACGTCTGCTTGATGCGCCGGAGAAATTCCAGCTCGGTTTCGGGCACATCCAGCTCGCCGATGATGCCTTCGCCGCCGCCTCCTTCGCGCCGCTCTTCCAGAAAGCGCACGTTGCGCAGCCCTATCTTCTCGGCTATCTTGAAGTTGACGCCTTCGGGCACATTGTCCAGATTGGTGTGTGCGGCATAGATGGCGATGTCGTTCCGGATGGCTTGCAGGATGCAGCGTTCCACGTAGTTGGCGCCGGTGATGGACTTGCATCCTTTGAACAGCAGCGGATGGTGGGCAACGATGAGGTTGTAGCCCCATGCGATTGCCTCGTCGACGACCGCTTCTGTCACGTCCAGACACAATAAAGCCCCTGTAACTTCCGCTTCTGTCAGTCCGATTTGCATGCCGGCATTATCAAAGTCGTCTTGCAAGGGCAGAGGCGCGAATCGTTCAAGGGCATCGATTACTTCCTTTATTCGCATGATATACAGAGAAAAACGGCTGCAAAGATAATGAAAAGAAGCAATATGTTGTAAGTGAAAGAAATAATTATCTTTGTGCCCGATACTATTTCGCGCATATTATTAATCCTCAGACAAATTAGAGAAGTGAAGCAACAACAACTTTCAAGAATATTGGTCGTCGGCAGCAGCAATACCGACATGGTTATCAAGGCGACGCACCTTCCGCAAGCGGGCGAGACCGTGCTTGGCGGGACATTCTTCATGAATCCGGGCGGCAAAGGAGCCAATCAGGCAGTGGCAGCGGCTCGTCTGGGCGGCGATGTGGCGTTGGTATGCAAGACAGGCAGCGACATCTTCGGTCATCAATCGCAACGGTTGTTCGAAGAGGAGGGCATCCGCACTTCGTTCGTCATCTCGGACAACCGTTATCCCTCGGGCGTTGCACTGATTACTGTCGACGAACAGGGCGAGAACTGTATTGTGGTAGCGTCCGGCGCCAATGCCCAACTGTTGCCGGCTGATTTGCAGCAGAGGTCGGAAGCCATAGCCGACGCCGACTATATTCTGATGCAATTAGAAATCCCGATGGAGACCGTCTGCTTTGTTGCCGACGCCGCCTTCAGGCAGGGTAAGCGGGTGATTCTCAATCCGGCGCCGGCACAACAGCTGCCTGCCGAACTGCTCCGTTGCCTCTCCGTGCTCACACCCAACGAGACGGAAGCCGAAATGATTTCGGGCGTTGAGATTCACGACGAGGCTTCTGCCACGGAAGCAGCCCGCGCCATTGCCAGCCTGGGTGTACGACATGTCATCATCACGCTGGGCAGTAAAGGAGCCTTGATCTATAGTGACGGAGCATCGGAACTGTTGCCCGCCTATTCGGTGACTGCGGTTGACACTACAGCCGCCGGCGATGTCTTCAACGGTGCCCTGGCGGTGGCATTGTCCGAAGGTCAAAGTATCTCAGACGCAGTCCGTTTTGCCTGCAAGGCTGCTGCCATTTCGGTAACGAGGGTAGGGGCACAGGCATCGATTCCCTATCGGAATGAGGTGAATGCTTTTTGTCAGTCATAAACAGCATCTTTGTGCCTGTCGATAATAAGAAAATATTTTGCGGGAGATGTTGTTGTTTCCAAAATATCTGTTACCTTTGCGCCCTCATAATTAACCATATATATTAAACAGTTATGTATTTAGACGCAGCTAAAAAGCAAGAAATCTTTGGCAAGTACGGAAAGTCTAACACTGATACTGGCTCACCTGAAGCGCAGATAGCATTGTTCTCTTACCGTATTGCCCACCTGACTGAGCACCTGAAGCTCAATCGGAAAGATTATAGTACAGAAAGAGCTTTGACCATGTTGGTCGGTAAACGACGCTCGTTACTCAATTATTTGAAGGATCGGGATATCAGCCGTTATCGTGCCATTGTGAAGGAGCTTGGATTGCGTAAGTAACAGTAAGTAATAGGGCGGATAGCCCGCTGCTTTAGGGTAATTACTTTGCTTGTGGCAATGAAAAAGAAGGGAGCCTGTCCGTTTAGCGGTCAGGCTCCCTTGCTTTTAGCCGGTATGCTTCCTGTTACAGGTATCTTTCGATGGTCTGTGCGCGGTCGGGTCCTACCGACACGATCTTAATGGGCACTCCCAGTTGCTCTTCGAGGAACGACAGGTATGCGTTGAACTCTTCGGGGAACTCGTCTTCGCTCTGCATGTGCGTCATGTCTGTCATCCAGCCGGGCAGCTCCACATAAAGCGGTTCCACGTTTTCATTGATGTCGTAGGGGAAATAATCTATCTCCTCTCCGTTGATGCGGTATGCCACACATGCCTTGATGGTTTCGAAGCTGTCTAATACGTCGCTCTTCATCATAATCAGGCGGGTCACTCCGTCAATCATAACGGCATATTTCAGCGCCACCAGGTCTATCCATCCGCAACGGCGTTTCCGTCCTGTTACCGAGCCGAACTCGTGTCCCAGTGTGCAAATCTGTTCGCCTGTTTCGTCGAACAGCTCGGTGGGGAACGGCCCGCTGCCTACGCGCGTGCAGTAGGCTTTGAAGATACCGTAGACTTCGCCGATTCGGTTGGGCGCCACACCCAGTCCGGTGCAGGCTCCGGCACAGATTGTGTTCGAAGAGGTAACGAACGGATAGGAGCCAAAGTCCACATCGAGCATCGTGCCTTGTGCGCCCTCGCAGAGGATGCTTTTCCCGTTGTCGAGCAGGTGGTTGATTTCGTGTTCGCTGTCCACCAATGCAAACTGTTTCAGGTATTCGATTCCTTCCATCCAGCGCTGTTCGGCTTCCGCAAGGTCATATTGGTAGTTCAGGCTCTTCAGTATGCTTTCGTGACGGGCTTTGGCAGCAGCATACTTTTCGTTGAATCCGTGCAGCATGTCTCCCACCCGTATTCCGTTGCGGCTCACCTTATCGGTGTAGGTCGGCCCGATGCCTTTTCCCGTAGTTCCCACCTTGGCATCCCCTTTGGCAGCTTCGTACGCAGCATCGAGCAAGCGGTGCGTGGGCAGGATGAGATGCGCCTTCTTGGAGATGCGAAGACGCTCTTTCAAGCAGTGTCCCGACTGTTCCAAAGCTTCGGCTTCCGCCTTGAAGAGGGCAGGGTCGAGTACCACGCCATTGCCGATGATATTCACTTTGTCGCCCTGAAATATGCCCGAAGGGATAGAACGAAGAATGTATTTCTCTCCTTCGAACTCCAGTGTATGACCGGCGTTGGGTCCGCCCTGAAAGCGGGCTACCACATCGTATCGGGGGGTCAGTACGTCGACTACTTTACCTTTGCCTTCGTCGCCCCATTGTAATCCTAATAGAACATCTACTTTCATTTTTCTTTCTTCTGGTTATTCTGATTATTTAATTTTTTCTGCTTCATTGTTTTGGCACGGCTGCATTTGGTACACAACCCATATATATATAAGGAGTAGTGTGCCAGCCGGAAGTTTTTCAGCTTGGTGTTGCCGATAACCTGTTGCAGCTCTTCGCTATGAAATTCGGACACCTTTCCACACTGCGTACATATCTGGTGGTGATGAGTACCCTGACTATAGCATTTTTCGTATTGGGAGGAGTTTCCAAACTGATGCTTCACCACCAGATTGGCATTGATGAGTAAGATGATGGTATTGTATAATGTTGCCCGGCTCACGCGGAATTTTTTGCGTTCTGCCATGAGCATGTAGAGCGTATCAATGTCGAAATGTCCGTCAATGGAATAGATGATGTCGAGTATGGCATATCGTTCGGGTGTCTTTCGATGCCCGTTTAGGGAAAGATATTCGGTAAATATCTGCCTAACCGTATCTTTTACGTGTTGATGATCCATGTAATGACGCTTCGTTGCCTATTTATACGGTGAACAAAGGTAGCGGTTTTTTGCATAAAGCAAGTACTTGCTGTTATTTTTTTACTACTCTGTCAGAGCGGCTACCGCAGCATACAACCACTGTTCGGATGCTATGATACTATTTTTCATCCCCTCTACTCGCCGGCAGACAAGAAAGGCATGTGCTTCACTGTGTTGCATGAAGTATCGGATGGAGGTGAAAGCAGCATTGCGTACGTGGTATGTGCTTGAGAGGATAGCGCACAGAGCCTGATCTATCAGTTCGTTGGCAGCCCGTTCGGGCATATCTCCTTTCTTTTTTAGCAGATGGGCGATGGTGAGAAAGCCGCACACCTGTACAAATTCGCGTTCGTCGGCAATCCAGCGGAGTGACATTGCCGGTGCATAAGGCAGGTGTTGAAACAGGTTCATCGAGGTCAGTTCGGCTATCTCGAGGTGATGGATGTTGTCCACCCAGATGTCGGCAATCTCAGGCAAGAAGGTGTCGACGGGTTGCAGCAAGCCTGCCAGTATTTTGCATTCTCTGACATCCTCTTTCCATAAGGCTTGCGCCAGCGCGTGATTGGGGGAATATTGGGAGGCTATTTCTTTGATGCGCGGTAGCTCGATGCCGAAGTTCATCCGGTATATCACCCCTTTCTCGCGCATGCTTTGTGCCACCGTGCCGTTCATGTAGCGCCGCAGGGTACTTTTTATTTGTTGCAGTTGTTCGGTCATGTTACTATTCATTTTCATTGATAATACATACAAAAAGGGAAATATCCCTCTTCCGTGTCTACGGTGTCAAGGATATTTCCCTTTGTTTTCACGAGGCTCTTCTGCAAAACTTATTTGCGATGATCCAGGTGTTTTTTTCGATAACCATTCGGAGTCTCGCCTACATTCTTGTAAAAAGCGGCATAAAAAGACTGCCGATTGGCAAAGCCGACCATGGTGCTGATTTCTTCCACGTTGAGATCTGCATATCGCTTGTCCGTCAAGAGGTGCTTGGCGTCTTTTACTCGATATTCATTCAACAGGCAGGAATAATTCATGCCAAAGCGAGAATTAACTACAGCCGACAAGTAGCGAGTGTTGGTTTTCAACTCTTTTGCTAAATCCTTAGCGGAGTAATTGGTGTCTTTGTACTTTTTCTGTACGACAATGATGTTTAATATCTTGTCATACAATTCATCTGCCAGCTCCGGACGTATCAACGAACGATAAGCAGCATCTTTGTCTTTTTTCTCTCTCAGATTGTAGGGACGCTTCTTCGTAGCTACTACCTGATTTTTTGTTTCTAAATCACTCATCGAATTAATTGGTTAGGGGTTTGTAAACGATTATCTCTTTTTCTATGTTATATGCACATACAATATGTATGTCTATCAATAAACAGTACAAATGTCTTGTGTTTTTTTGATATACACAACTGTCAAGTCTATTTTTTTTGTGCTTTTATGGTGAAAAAAACTAAAAAGAACGAGAAATTCTTCCCTTTAATTATAAGTGTTGATATATAAGTTTTTGATTATCAAACATAAAATGCTCTTACATCTTGAATCCTGTGGAATTTACGGGTGTGTACGTATAATTACATCTTACTTGGTTTTCAGGCTGATTTTGCTGTAATTGTGGCTGTTAGGTAGAGAAAGAATACAGCAAAGTGATAAAATTGTATCATCGACAGCTTTTGCGTGCAGTTATCTTTGCAAAGTCATTCACTATGACAGTATCGTAAAGCAATATCCATTCATTAATGATAACACTATGAAACAAAGCAAGAGAATGATTATGACATTTGCATCCGGCGCAATCTTGGCGTGCACTCCTGTTTCGGAGCCGGTTTCCGAAACTGTTCCCCTCCTAAGAAATCTGCATAAGATACCCCTGACAGGCTTTATGTTTGGTCATCAGGACGATACGGCGTATGGTATCGGATGGGACGGGATAGCCGGTGAATTGTTTGCTTCCGACGTGAATCTATACGAATAAAAACCACTCTAAAAAATACTCCCAATGGATACATATAATAATAAGGTGAAAAGATTGTTTCAGGAATATGAAGAACTGATTACGAGAAAAAACGAACCGATGGTCGGCGGCAACGGCATCTATACCCGTTACCGCAATCCGGTACTGACCGCTGCCCACACCCCTGTCTTTTGGCGTTATGACCTGGACGAACGCACCAATCCGTTGCTGATGGAGCGTATCGGCACGAATGCCACCATGAACTCCGGCGCCATCAAGTGGCAAGGCAAGTATTTGTTGGTTGTACGTGTGGAAGGCGCCGACCGCAAATCTTTTCTGGCAGTGGCAGAGAGTCCCAACGGGGTAGACAACTTCCGTTTTTGGGACTATCCCGTCACGATGCCCGAGGATGTTATCCCTGCTACCAATGTGTACGATATGCGGTTGACGGCGCACGAAGACGGATGGATATACGGTATCTTCTGTGCCGAACGTCACGACAACGCTGCGCCCGCAGGCGACCTTTCGGCAGCTACTGCCACGGCAGCCATTGCCCGTACGCACGATCTGGTGAACTGGCAACGCCTGCCGGATCTGCGTAGCCGGAACCAGCAACGCAATGTAGTGCTTCATCCCGAGTTTGTCGACGGCAGATATGCCTTCTACACCCGCCCGCAAGACGGATTTATCGATGCCGGTAGCGGAGGAGGCATCGGTTGGGCTTTGGTCGATGATATAGCCCATGCCAAGGTGACGCAAGAGAAAATCATCGACCGTCGTTACTATCACACCATCAAAGAAGTGAAGAACGGCGAAGGACCGCATCCGCTCAAGACCCCGCAGGGATGGCTACACCTGGCACACGGCGTGCGTGCCTGTGCTTCCGGATTGCGGTACGTGCTCTATCTCTACATGACGGCGCTCGACGACCCTTCCCGTCCCATTGCCACCCCCGGCGGTTACTTCATGGCGCCTGTAGGCGAAGAGCGTGTGGGTGATGTGAGTAATGTGCTCTTCGGCAACGGATGGATTGCCGACGATGACGGCACAGTCTATATTTATTATGCCTCTTCCGATACCCGTATGCATGTGGCAGTATCTTCCATAGAGAGATTGGTGGATTACTGTCTGCACACACCGGCAGACGGATTGAGTTCTTCCGCTTCCGTAGAAACGTTAAATAAACTTATCTATAATAATTTGGCTTTATTGAATAAGAATACAATTTAATAATACTTTATACATTTGCAACATGGTTGATAAACAATACAACAGCTATATAACTACTAATTATAATAAGAGACCCTTGTCCACATTTCGAGAAAAGATAGGTTATGGATTCGGCGATATGGCGTCGTCCATGTTCTGGAAGATATTTTCTTACTATCTTCCGTTTTTTTATTCCAATGTCTACGGATTATCGTTGGCTGATACAGCCCTGTTGCTACTTATTACCCGCATTTGGGATGCCGTGTCCGACCCGATGATGGGTATCATTGCCGACCGCACCCATTCGCGTCACGGCAAATACCGTCCCTATCTGTTGTGGGTGGCAGTGCCGTTTGCCGTGTGCGGCGTGTTGGTCTTCACCACGCCCGATGCAGGTCCGCAAGGCAAGTTGATTTATGCGTATGTCACCTATATGTTAATGATGACCATCTACACAGCCATCAACGTGCCCTACAGCGCCATGTTGGGCGTGATGACTCCCGATCCCGATACCAAAACGATTTTTTCGTCCTACCGTATGTTCTTTGCCTACGGCGGCAGTTTCATTGCCTTGCTCAGTTGGGAGCGGTTGTGCAGCCTGTTCGAGAAAGCCACTTGGTCGGTATCCGACAGTTGGCAACAAACCATGATGGTTATCGCTTTGGTTACTATCATCCTCTTCCTGCTGTGCTATCAGATGACACGCGAGCGCATCCGCAACACTTCTACCGTATCGGTGCTCAAAGATTTGAAGCTGCTCATCACCAATTCTCCCTGGTGGTTGCTCATCGGTGCAGCGCTCTGCTCCAACCTGTTCAACACCGTTCGCGGGGCTACGGCTGCCTATTACTTCAAAGATTTTATCGGCGATAACGTTTACCTGCATCTGGGCGACTTCTCCCTGCTCTTCTATGCCGGTCTGTTTTTGGGCATAGGCGAGGTGGCAAACATGGTAGGTGTTACTTTCACGGTCTCCATATCGCGTGCCATCGGCAAGAAAGCTACCTATCTGTACACCATGATGGGATTGGCGGTATTGAGCAGTCTCTTTTTCTTTATACCCGCCACCCCCATAGGTTACTGGCTGATGCTGCTGTTACAGATAGTGATCTCGATAGGTACCGGCATCATCTCTCCGTTGGTATGGAGCATGTATGCCGATGTGTCGGAGTATGCCGAACTGCGCGACGGCACCGCTTCCACCGGTCTGATATTCTCTTCCTCGTCCATGGCGCAGAAGTTCGGCAGTGCTTTTGGCGGTTCCTTGCTGATGTGGCTACTGGCATCGTTCGGATACAGCACGGTCGACGGAACCGTTCAGACCCCCGAAGCCATCCTGGGACTGAAAACACTGATGAGTTGGGTACCGGCGCTGACCGCTCTGCTGGCTGTGGCAGTGATATACTTCTATCCGCTGACACGCGACAAGGTGAAAGAGATCAATGGTCGGTTGGTGGCACGTCGGAACGGGCATAAAACATCTCTTTGATGGCGTATATGCATGGAAATCATTCGGAGTAAAACTCGATGATGCGTTTGATTCCCCGTTCGCACGCAGGGCAGAACGTGGGATAAGTATTGTTGCGCATCCTGCACTCATCCGCCGGGCGATACACCCCCTTGAACGAATATCCTCCCCCTTCGTACACCCCGAGCGGGTATTTCCGTTTCTCGCTTACGGGCGTGGGGATGGGAGTGCCCTGCTTCAGCATGTCTTTCCATTTCGAACCGAAGTCGACGAGCGTGGTGATGTTCGGTTCCCACGGCTCCACATCCTGCGGATAGGTATCCGAATTGAAATCATTCTCGTAGAAATACTCATCCGCCAGTCCGCCGAAAGCATGTCCGAATTCGTGCACAACCACTTCTTTAAAGGTGGAATGGTGCGCCGTGCTCAGGGTGTAGGCGTTGTAAATGCCTCCTCCGCCATACTCGCTGCTGTTTGCCAGGATGATGATATGCTCGTAGTCTATCCCTGCCAGCGCATTGTGTATGGCATATACCTTTTGCGTGGTGAGGTACCTGTCGGAGTAGAAAGTGCTGAAGTGCGACCCGAAAGCGGTGCTCCGCCACACCCCCTCTTTGGGGATGCTCACGTTGCTGTCCTCGGACGGACTCATCACCGCTACCACGTTGAAGCGGTTGCGATGCTCCTTGAAAGGCGAGTAAGAAAAGAGCGCAGCCACCGCCCGTTCGGCATCCTGATAGAACACCCCGGCTTCGGCGGGTTTGTAGCCCTCCGCCAGGATGGCGATGTCGATACATTTGTCCGTGCTTCCGCTGTGCAGCAGGGAGCGGTACGGAGTGATGTGCGACAATCCCCTTCTCCTTATTAATATATCCTTCGGATCTACGGTGTGCGTCAGCCGTGCGGTTACTTCGTGGCGAGCATTGCAGAGCGTCACCTCTATTTCGACAGGATGCAGGGGGAAAGGCACCAGATAGCTGTTCTCGAAACCGCGGTGAATGGTTCGGGCTTCGTCGGTGGCAATCCATTCCTGAAAGAGCGAAGAGAAAGAGGTGACGTAGAGCGTCTGCCGGCTTTTGACATCACGCACGGTAATCTGTCCGTTGCCGGTCAGCGGAAGCTGGTTCAGCCGGTGGCGTCGTCCCGCCCATGAGGGGAGTACGCTCATCTCGCTCAGGTAGATGGATTGGCGGGCGGCATCGCCCGAAAAAAGATAGTCCAGACGCAGTGTCCGGTTTTCGAAATAGTGTTCGAACGTTTGCGCATGCCCCGCAATGGCGGTAAACAGGCACAGCACAAAGATGAGATGTGATTTCATACGGGTAAATGTGTAAGCCGTAATGGCATTCGTTAGTGTGCGCAAAAGTAGGCAAAGCGAAACAATTCACCAAATCCTGACGATGCGAAGGGCATTTTGGCTGTCGTCTCAAACATATAGAGGTGAAGACGATTCGTCTTCCGAGGGGAAGACGGTGCGTCTTTCGAGGGGAAGACGGTTCGTCTTTCGAGGGGAAGACGGTTCGTCTTTCGAGGGGAAGACGGTGCGTCTTCCGAGGCGGAGACGGTTCGTCTTCCGAGGCGAAGACGGTTCGTCTTCCGAGGGGAAGACGGTGCGTCTTTCGAGGGGAAGACGGTTCGTCTTCCGAGGGGAAGACGATGCGTCTTCCGAGGCGGAGACGATGCGTCTTCCGAAGCGGAGACGATGCGTCTTCCGAAGCGAATGTCATTGGGCAGTTTATCTTGCTTGTTACAGCGCTCCGCTTGCGTATTGGGCAATCAGGAATAGCCTCAATGGTTAAGCTGCCGCTTCTCGACAAGATGAGTGTTGGCAAAATCGCCTGCATCGGACATTGTTGTAAGCAAAAGGGCTTTCAGGGGGTGCATTGTGACATTTATATTTATCTTTGTCGCCCAAAGCATACATGAGGGTGTGTCCGAAGAGGGACTTTTGACACACCTTCGAAAACGGAGAATCATGACACTATGCAAACATATTCTTTATACGAACTGAATCTTCTTGTGCGCGAAACGTTGGCGCAGAGCCTGTCTCACGAATATTGGGTACAGGCGGAGTTGAGCGATGTGCGCAGCAACAGCTCGGGACATTGCTACCTGGAGTTTGTGCAGAAGTCCCCGAACGGGAACAGCCTCCTGGCAAAGGCACGCGGCACCGTTTGGGCATCGACTTTTGCCCTGCTGAAGCCCTACTTTGAGCAGACCACGGGACAGGCTTTCGTTTCCGGCATCAAAGTGCTGGTGAAGGTTGCCGTCTGTTTTCATGAGCTGTATGGTTACAGCCTGTCGGTGCTCGACATTGATCCGACCTATACGCTGGGCGACATGGCGCGCCGCCGTCGCGAGATACTGCAACAGTTGGAAAAGGAAGGCGTGCTTTTGCTGAACAAGGAGCTGCCGATGCCGCTGCTGCCGCAACGGGTTGCCGTGATCTCTTCTGCCACAGCTGCCGGATATGGCGACTTCTGCCATCAGCTGACGCATAATCCGCACGGTTATTACTTCCATACGGAGCTGTTTCCTGCGCTGATGCAGGGCAACGGCGTGGAAGACGCTCTGCTGAAAGCGCTCGACGCCATCCTGTGTCGGCAAAGCGACTTCGATGTAGTGGTAATCATCCGTGGCGGCGGAGCCACCTCCGACCTGTCGGGCTTTGATACATACCTGTTGGCGGCTGCTTGTGCACAGTTTCCGTTGCCTGTCATTACCGGCATCGGGCACGAACGCGACGATACGGTGATTGACAGTGTGGCACATACCCGCGTGAAGACTCCCACCGCAGCGGCTGAATACCTCATCGACTGCCTGCAAACCGCCGCCGACGCACTGAACCAACTGACCGAGCGGCTTCATGCAGGCACCTTTGCGCTGCTGACCGGCGAACGGCGCCGGTTGGATGCCTTCCGAAACCGAATACCGGCTACCGTGCTCAGGCGACTTTCCCGCGAAAAGACATCGCTGCTGCTGATGCGGCAGCAGCTTGTCCGCGCGGTGCCCCTCTTCTGTACCCGACAGCGCCACCGGCTGGATTTGTTGCAACAACGTGTTGCCGATGCCTCTCCGCAAAAGCTGTTGGCACGGGGTTACAGCATTACGCTGCACAACGGAAAAGCGGTAAAAGACGCGGCGCTCCTGTCCGACGGCGACCGGCTGGAAACCAGATTCGCGCAGGGAGAGGTGGTGTCGGTGGTCTGCTCCGATGCAAACGATTGTTGCTCCTGAGCGTTATTTTCAACAAAAAAAGATTCTCCTTCGATATATTTGTGTACTTTTGCGACCACTATATAAATAAGGTAACAAGCAATAGGATAATAGACTATGGTAGTTGACAGAATCTCCCCCGATTACATTTTCGAAGCAAGTTGGGAAGTTTGTAATAAGGTAGGAGGTATATATACGGTGCTATCGACCCGCGCCAACACATTACAGGAAAGATTTCGTGACAGGCTTATCTTTATAGGACCCGATTTTCCGGACAGACCGGATTCCCCCCTCTTCACAGAATCGAATCATCTTTGTGCTGCGTGGCGAGTGCATGCCACCACACAAGATAAACTCTCCATTCGGGTGGGGCGCTGGAACATTCCCGGCAATCCCATCGTCGTGCTGGTCGATTTCCGGCAGTACTATGCAGAGAAGAACGACATCTATACCCGTATGTGGAACCGTTTTCAGGTCGATTCACTGCACGCATACGGCGACTACGACGAAGCGTCCCTGTTTGCTTACGCTGCGGCAAAGGTAGTAGAGAGCTTCTATCGCTATAATCTTACCGAAACAGACCGGGTCATCTTTCAGGCACACGAGTGGATGACGGGAGCGGCGCTCCTCTATCTGCAAACCAACGTACCCCGCATTGCCACGATCTTCACTACCCACGCTACCTCTATCGGACGTTCCATTGCCGGCAACAACAAGCCGCTCTACGACTATCTGTTTGCCTACAACGGCGACCAGATGGCACAGGAACTCAACATGCAGTCCAAGCACTCCATCGAGAAACAGGCGGCACACTATGCCGACTGCTTCACCACCGTCAGCGAAATCACGAATACCGAATGTAAGGAGCTGCTCGACAAACCTGCCGACGTGATTCTGATGAACGGGTTCGAGAACGACTTTGTGCCCGTAGCAGCCGCCTATTCGGGCAAGCGCAAACGCGCCCGTGCGCTGCTGCTGCATGTAGCCAACTGTCTGTTGGGCACCTCCTTCGGCGACGACACACTGATCGTAGGCACCAGCGGACGCTATGAGTTCAGGAATAAGGGCTTGGACGTCTTTCTGGAATCGCTCAACCGCCTGAATCGCGACCGTGACCTGCAAAAGAACGTACTGGCGTTTGTCTGTGTGCCCGGGTGGGTGGGCGAAGTCAGGGAAGACCTGCGTACACGCCTCAAAAGCAAAGAGAAATATGATACGCCGCTGGAGGTGCCCTTTGTGACACACTGGCTGCACAACATGACCCACGACCAGGTGCTCGACATGCTCAAACACTTGGATATGGCAAACCGCCGCGACGACCGTGTGAAGGTGATATTCGTACCGTGCTACTTAGACGGCGCCGACGGCATCTTCAACAAATCCTACTACGACCTCCTCCCGGGCGAAGACCTTACCGTCTACCCTTCGTACTACGAACCGTGGGGATATACGCCGCTGGAGAGCATCGCCTTTCATGTGCCGACCATCACCACCGACCTCGCCGGATTCGGACGCTGGGCAAAGACACTGCCGCATCACCACGGCATCGAAAGCGGCGTGGAGGTGCTGCACCGCTCCGACTACAACTATTCGGAAGTTGCCGACGGCATCAAGGATACAATCGCTCTCTTCTCTGCCAAAACAGAAAAAGAAGTGAAGGCAATACGCAAACAGGCCACCGAGGTGGCAGAACATGCCTTGTGGAAACACTTTATCGAATACTATTACGATGCCTACGACTTTGCATGCAAACGTGCCATGAGCAGGCTGACAGAAAACAAGTATAAATACTAAATATTTGCAATATGAAAATCAATGTAAGTAACGTCAATACTCCCAATTGGCAGGAGGTAAGCGTCAAGTCGCACATCCCCTCCGAACTCATCAAACTGTCGGAACTTGCCAACAACATCTGGTGGGCATGGAACTACGAAGCCACCGAGCTGTTCCGCGACATCAATCCTGCGCTGTGGAAAGAGGTGGGACACAATCCCGTGTTGCTGCTCGAGCGCATGAGCTACGCCGAGTTGGGCGCTTTGATTGACGACAAAGTCATCATCCGACGAATGAACGACGTCTATGCCAAGTTCCGTCTCTACATGGAAGTGGAACCCGACAACACACGTCCGTCGGTTGCCTACTTCAGCATGGAGTACGGACTGCACCAAACGCTCAGAATCTATTCCGGAGGCTTGGGCATCCTGGCAGGCGACTACCTGAAGGAGGCATCCGACAGCAATGTCAACCTCTGTGCCGTGGGATTTCTCTACCGGTACGGATATTTCACACAGTCGCTCTCCATGGACGGACAGCAGATAGCCAACTACGAAGCACAGAACTTCAGCCAGCTGCCCCTCGAACGGGTAACGGATGAGAACGGCAATCCTTTGGTCATCGACGTGCCTTACATGGACTACTTTGTACATGCCAACGTGTGGCGGGTCAACGTGGGACGCATCTCCCTCTATCTGCTCGATACGGACAACGATATGAACAGCGAGTTCGACCGCCCCATCACGCACCAACTCTACGGAGGCGACTGGGAGAACCGACTCAAGCAGGAGATTCTGCTCGGCATCGGCGGTATACTGACGCTGAAACGATTAGGCATCAAGAAAGAGGTTTATCACTGCAACGAGGGACATGCCGCACTCATCAATGTGCAACGCATCTGCGACTATGTGGCGGAAGGATTGACGTACAACCAAGCCATCGAACTGGTGCGTGCCTCCTCGCTCTATACCGTACACACCCCCGTACCTGCCGGTCACGATTACTTCGACGAAGGACTGTTCGGCAAATATATGGGCGGCTATCCTGCCAAGATGGGCATCACTTGGGATGACCTCATGGACTTGGGACGCAACAATCCGGGCGACAAGGGCGAACGCTTCTGCATGTCTATCTTTGCCTGCAACACTTCGCAGGAGGTGAACGGTGTAAGCTGGCTGCACGGAAAGGTATCGCAGGAGATGTTCTCAACCATTTGGAAGGGTTACTTCCCCGAAGAGATGCACGTGGGTTACGTGACCAACGGCGTGCATTTCCCCACGTGGAGCGCCACCGAATGGAAGCATGTCTACGACCGCAACTTCGACGAGAACTTCCTCTACGACCAGTCCAACCCCAAGATCTGGCAAGCCATCCATGACGTGCCCGACGAAGCCATCTGGAAGACGCGCATGGATTTGAAGAACAAGCTGGTGGATTACATCCGCATTCAGTTCCGCGAGACTTGGCTGAAGAATCAGGGCGACCCTTCGCGCATCGTGTCGCTCATGGATAAAATCAACCCCAATGCGTTGCTGATAGGCTTTGCCCGCCGCTTCGCCACTTACAAGCGGGCGCACCTGCTCTTTACCGACCTGGATCGTCTTTCCAAGATTGTGAACAACCCCGACTATCCGGTGCAGTTCCTCTTTGCCGGAAAGGCACACCCCAATGACGGCGCCGGACAGGGACTGATCAAGCACATCATCGAGATTTCACGCCGACCGGAGTTCCTGGGCAAGATTATCTTCCTCGAAAACTACGACATGCACCTGGCACGTCGGTTGGTGTCGGGCGTTGATATTTGGATGAACACGCCGACCCGTCCGCTCGAGGCATCGGGCACATCGGGCGAAAAGGCATTGATGAACGGCGTCATCAACTTCTCCGTGCTCGACGGCTGGTGGCTCGAAGGCTATCGGGAGGGTGCCGGCTGGGCATTGACCGAGAAGCGCACCTACCAGAACCAAGAGCACCAAGACCAGTTGGATGCCGCCACTATCTACAGCCTGCTCGAAACGGAGATTATTCCGCTCTACTACGCACGCGACGGAAAGAAACACTCCGAAGGATGGGTGAAAACCATCAAGAACTCCATCGCGCAGATTGCTCCCCATTACACCATGAAGCGTCAGCTCGACGATTACTATGCGAAGTTCTATAATAAGCTGGGTAAACGCTTCAACATGCTTGCTGCCAACAGCTACGCCAAAGCCAGAGAGATGGCTGCATGGAAAGAAGAGGTGGCAAGCAAGTGGGACAGCATTGAAGTGGTCTCGTCCGAGAAGTCGGAAGAGCTGTTGCAGGGGTGTGTCGAAAGCGGTATGGCTTATGACATCACCTACGTGATAGATGAAAAGGGACTGAACGATGCCGTAGGGCTGGAACTGGTGGCTACCTACATCGGCGCCGACGGCAAGCAGCATGTCTTCAGCGTCGACCCCTTCCAGGTGGTGAAGAAGGAAGGCAACCTCTATACCTTCCAACTGAAAAAGACGGTAGATACGGCAGGCAACTTCAAGGTGGCATACCGCATGTATCCCAAGAATGCAGACCTGCCGCACCGACAGGATTTCTGCTACGTGCGGTGGTTTAACTGATTATCGCTTCACAAACAAACTCTTGAAGGTCGGCGGATAGGGCGTTTCAAACTTCATCTCTTCACCCGTAACGGGGTGACGGAAACAGAGTTTGAAGGCGTGCAAAGCCAGCCGACCCAAGGGGTTGTTCTCTTCCACACCATATCGCCCGTCGCCGGCGAGGGGATGTCCCAAGTCTTGCATGTGTACACGTATCTGGTTGCGGCGACCCGTTTCGAGTTGCAGCTCCACGAGTGAATAACCATTGGCGCGCTTGATGGTGCGGTAGTGGGTGATGGACTTCTGACCGCCGTCGTCGGTGGGGCTGGAGTGCACGTAGAGCTTGCGGTCGGTGAGCCACGACACCACGGTACCGGCATCGCGCTCCATCTCGCCCACCACAACTGCCACGTATCGGCGATCGGTCACTATCCGGTGCCAGTTCTCGCGCAACGTCTGTTGCGTCTTCTCATCTTTGGCAAACATCATCAAGCCGGACGTGTCGCGGTCGAGGCGGTGAACGGTGTGTACATGACCGTCGCGCTGTCCGCGTCGAGACACATAGTCGCTCAGTATGTGATAGGCGGTGCGCTCTTTCTGCCGGTCGGTGGCAACGGAGAGCAAGCCCGGCATCTTTTCGATAACGATGAGATAGGCATCTTCGTAGACCAGCTTCATCAGGTTGTTGTGAAATTCGTTCTTCCCCTTTGCCCGGCTGACTTGTACCTTCATGCCTGGTTTCAGCGGATAGTTATACTGCGTGGTGAT
>JAISGR010000063.1 GCA_031262995.1 Prevotellaceae bacterium
TTAGGTTGTCCGCATCTGTCTTTCCTTGTCAGCGGAAAGCGAGGGATTCGAACCCCCGGTACAGTTACCCGTACACCGCATTTCGAGTGCGGCCCGATCGACCACTCCGGCAGCTTTCCTTGTGCATCAAATACGGGAGTGCTTCGTTTTTTTGACGGTGCAAAAGTAGTGGTTTTTGTGGATTAATCAACTATTCCTTTACTTTTTTGGCGGCTTGTTATACAATTTTCTTCGTGTTTCTCTGTTATTATAAGCATGAGGAGAAGGTTGAAGCTTATATATATATGTATCTTCGGCGGGTTATGGATGGTGCCGGCGGATGCTTGGGCACAGTTTGATGCGCATTTCAATCACTACTGGGAGTTGCAGGGCTATTATCATCCTGCTGCCGTGGGGTTGACGGAGAATCAATTGGCTGTTTACGGCGCATATTCCATGCAGTTGCTGGGCTTCAAACATGCTCCGCGAACCATGCTCTTTGGTGCCGATATGCCTTTCACGCTATTCGGGCAGCAGCATGGAGTGGGGGTGAGCTTCTTCAACGAAGGTATCGGATTGTTTCGCAACCAGCTGATTCGCGGGCAGTATGCCTATCGGGTGAAGTTGGGACGAGGAAGACTTGGCATCGGATTGCAAGCCGGTCTGTTGCAGGTCTCATTCGACCCTACCGGCATCAATCTGGGTGAAGAGACCAATGACGAAGCTTTCCCGACCACTGCCGAGAATGGTTCGGCTGTTGACGTAGGGGTGGGGGTGCACTATTCACAGGCACGCTGGTATGCTGCATTGTCGGCACAGCATCTCACGGCACCGCGTCTCTCACTGGGTGAAAATAGTTACTTTAAGGTGAAGCCCATCGTTTATTTGACGGGAGGATACAATATTCCGACGCGTCGTCCGTTACTCTTCATACAGACGGTTGTACAGTTGCAAAACGACTTCGTCAATACCCGGTTGGACGTAACGGGGCGATTGCTCTATACCTATCGCGCCAAAACATTCAGCGGAGGGGTGACCTATTCGCCGGGAACGTCGGTAACGATGGATTTGGCAGCGACCGTGCGCAACGTCACTTTGGGGTATGCCTACGAGTGGTACACCTCGAAGATTGGTCTTGCCAACGGCAGTCACGAGTTGGTGATGCGCTATACGGTCGACTTGAGTCTGTTTAAAAAGAGCCGCGCACTGCACAAAAGTGTGCGGATATTGTGATAAATGAAAGTAGAAAATTGAAAGTTGTGAATGGATGAAGAATAGAGCAACAGGAACTTGCATACTCGGCGGGACAATCGCTTTATGGTTGGTCTCGCTGGCATCGTGCATGGGAACGGCAGGTACTTCCATGCGCGGAGGCGAAGTGACGGGCGTCAGCGCTGTCACATGGAACGAACCGACCCCTTACGGCATGGTGATGATCAAACGCGGTACGGTGAAGATGGGACCGGACAAGCAAGATTCACTCTGGGGTACCATTGTCCCCTCGCGCGAAATATCGGTCGAATCGTTCTGGATGGACGAGAAGGAGGTCACCGTGTCCGAATACCGGCAGTTTGTCAATTGGGTGCGCGATTCCATCATTCGCGAGCGGCTTGCCGACCCTGCCTACGGCGGTAACGAACTCTTCAAGATAGAAGAAGACCGTGAAGGCAATCCCATCAAGCCTTACCTGAACTGGGCGCGTCCCATCCCCTGGAAGCGGGCAACGGAGGACGAGCAGATGGCAATCAACAGCCTCTACAAAACGCATCCCGTCGACGGGACGGTGATGCTCGACGCTTCGCAGCTGAACTATTACTACGAGATATACGACTATGCCGAAGCAGCCAAGCGTCGCAACCGCCTCAATCCGGCGGAACGGAACAGGAATACCGACATCACCGTCAACCCCGACGAGGTGGTGATGATCACCAAAGACACGGCTTACATCGACGAAGAGGGGCGCATCGTCAACCGCACCATCACCCGACCGCTCTCCGGTGAGTGGGACTTCCTGAACAGTTACATTGTCAACATCTCCCCCGATACCACCTGTTGGGTGAACGACTTCCCCAATGCGAACAATGAGATTTACATGCGCCTCTACTTCAACCATGCCAGTTACAATCAGCATCCGGTGGTAGGGGTGAGCTGGGAACAAGCCAATGCCTTCTGTGCCTGGCGCACCGCCTACCTGCTGGCAGGACTGCGCGGACAAGCCCGGTATATCCAGCGATACCGCCTGCCCACCGAAGCCGAGTGGGAGTTTGCCGCACGGGGCAGGGAAGGCAATCACTTTCCGTGGAAAAAGGGCGAAGCCACCAAGGACGACGAAGGTTGCTACAACGCCAACTACAAGCCCGGGAAAGGCAATTATACCGGCGACGGTAATCTGATAACCACCCGTGTGGGCGCCTATTCGCCCAACTCGAACGGACTGTTTGATATGGCAGGCAATGTTTCCGAATGGACTTCTACCGCCTATACCGAAACGGGCGTGCTGCAAGCCAGCGATGTGAATCCCGACATCCGGTACAATGCAGCGGCAGACGACCCGTATGCGCTGAAACAGAAGGTGGTGCGCGGAGGCTCGTGGAAGGATGTGAACGCCTTCATCCGTTCGGATGCCCGCACGTCGGAGTATCAGAACGAGCAACGGTCGTACATCGGCTTCCGGTGTGTGCGGTCGGTAGCAGGATACGGAAGAAAAGGAAAATAAACAGAGGCAGGGACATGCACTCCTGTCCAAACAGATAAGTTACAATTATGGCAGAAAAGAAAGGATTCGGACAACGGCTGCAAGACTTTATGGCGAGCTATCGCGGAAAGGTCATCATGAACTATGCCTACAGCTGGGGAGCAGCCATCGTAATTGCCGGTACGCTTTTTAAACTGACGCACTTGCCGGGCGCCAACTTGATGCTCTGGGTGGGCATGGGTACGGAAGTGCTGGTGTTTTTCATCTCGGCATTCGACTTGCCCGGCAAGCATACTGCTGAGGCGACTGTTGCCGGTGCCGCCGGAGGTGTAGTGGTGCTTGGCGGTGGTAGCGGCAGCGGAACTGTTCCGCAAGGTGCCGATGTCAGTGTACTGTCGCAAGGAACTGCCGCAGGTGCGCTGTCGCCGGGCAATGCGCCGGCTCCGCTTTATACGCCCGACATGGAACTCACTACGCAAGCCTATATCGACCGGCTGAAGGAGACGACCGAGATGCTGGCGCGCTTCACTGCCCAAGCCGAATCGCTCTCGCACGATGCCGAACAGATGAGCGCGCTGAACCGCAACCTCTCGGGCATCAACGCTATTTACGAGATGCAGCTGCGCAGCGCCAGCGTCCAGATAGCAACCATCGACCAGGTGCACGAGCAGACGCGCAAGATGGCACGTCAGATAGAAGAACTGAACGCCGTCTACGCCCGCATGTTGCAGGCTGTGCAGGTGAAAGGTTAGTACAATATTCAAATCCAATTCAGGAAGCATGAGCATCCCCAATACCCCCCGCCAGAAGATGATAAATCTGATGTATATCGTCTTGATGGCGCTGTTGGCACTCAACATCTCGTCGGACGTGCTGAACGGCTTCTCATTGGTCGATGAGAGCCTTTCGCGCACCACCGGCAATGCAACCGTGCAGAACGAATCCATCTACAAGGGCTTGTCGGATGCCAATCTGCTCAATCCCGAGAAGGTGGGTCCGTGGTTCGACAAGGCGCAGCACGTCAAGCAGCTCTCCGACTCGCTTTACAACTATGTCGACCGCTTGAAGTCCCGCATCGTGCGCCACGCCGACGGCGAGCGCGGCAACGTGGCAGACATCACCAACAAGGAAGACCTGGAAGCCGCCTCGTTTGTGATGCTTGCACCGGGAACGGGCGAGGGAGGGAGGTTGCTCCGGCAAATAGATGACTATCGCGCAACCATTCTTGCATGGGTCGACGACCCTGTACAGCGGCATATCATCAGCAACAACCTCACCACCGAAGTGCCGCACAGGGCGGACAATGCCGGTAAGAACTGGCAGGAGTACATGTTCGAGAACACACCCGTGGTCGCTGCCGTCACCCTGCTTACCAAGCTGCAAAGCGATGTGCGCTATGCCGAAGGCGAGGTGTTGCACCTGCTCATGCAGAACACCGACGTGCAGGATGTGCGTGTCAATCGCTTGCAGGCTTATGTCATACCGACCTCACAGAACGTGGTGCGGGGCGGCACGTACAGCGCCCGCATCATTCTGGCAGCTGTCGATTCCACCCAGCGCCCTGCCGTCTTCATCGGCGGAGAGCGGCAACCCGACAATGCCGACGGCTGGTTCGAGACCGTAGCCAACCGCACCGGAGAGTTCACGCTCGACGGCTATCTGGAACTGCCGCAACGCAACGGCGAGGTGCTGCGCCGCGACTTCTCGCAAAAATATACGGTGATAGAACCTTCTGCCACCGTCTCTGCCACCCTGATGAACGTGCTCTATGCCGGTTACGACAATCCCGTGAGTATCTCCGTGCCGGGCATACCGGCAGGGCGGGTACAGGCAAGCATTGTCAACGGCAACGGCACGTTGCGGCGAACGGCGGGCGGCGCCTACATCGCCCATCCCTCCACCGTGGGCAAGGATGCCGTGATTCGCGTCACTGCCACCACCGACGGGCGTACACAGTCCATGGGCGACTATACCTATCGGGTGCGGCAACTGCCCGACCCGTCTCCCTTCATCGAATACACCGAAGCGGGCACACCGAAGCGTTACCGCGGCGGACGCGGTCTGTCCAAAGCCGTCCTGATGAACACCCCCGGCATCGTGGCAGCCATCGACGACGGATTGCTCAACATCAACTTCCGCGTGCTGGGATTCGAGACGGTCTTCTTCGACAACATGGGCAATGCCGTGCCCGAGGTGTCGCAGAGCGCCGCCTTCTCAGCCCGCCAGAAAGAGATGTTCCGCCGCCTGTCGCGCGGCAAGCGGTTCTACATCTCACGCGTACGTGCCGTCGGTCCCGACGGAGTGGAACGCCTGCTGCCCGCCTCATTGGAAGTCATCGTAAACTAACACATATTTAATTCTCCCGCCTTATGAACAAGAAAACATATCTGTTGCTGTCGGCTTGCCTGCTGAGTGTTGTGTCGCTGTGGGCGCAGCGGCAGTATCCCCATTCGTCGCCGCTGCCGCAGGATGTGGTGTGGATGCGCGAAATCTACCGTACCCTCGACCTGACGAAGGAGAGCAACGGCGCCCTCTACTATCCCGTCGAACCGCAAGGGGGCAAAATGAATCTGTTCACTACCCTGTTTCGCCTGCTGGCACAGCAGAAAATCCCGGCGTACGAGTATCAGCTGGACGGCGCCGAGCATTTCGAAAAGTCATACGAGGTGACGTTCCGCGACGTGCTCGACCGCTTTCATATCTATTACGAATTGAAGAAGGTCGAGAACAGGCGCGACAGCGTGCTCTCCCTCAGCAACAGCGACATCCCTTCTGCCGATGTGCTGAGCTATTTTGTGAAGGAGGTGTGGTACTTCGACCAGCGCACCTCCCGCTATGGCTCGGTGATAACCGCCCTCTGTCCGGTGTTGCACCGTTCGGAGGAGTTCAGCTCGGAGCAGGTGAAGCTGCCCATGTTCTGGGTGAACTACCAGGATTTGGCGCCCTACCTGACGCAATCCAGAATCGCCGTAAGCAATTACAACAACGCCGCCCGCAGCACGTGGGACGATTTCTTTGCCGCCCGTCTTTACAAGGGAGACATCTACAAGGCAACCAACCTGCAAAACCGCACCCTTGCGCAATATTGCCCCACCGACAGCGCCATGCTGGCTGAGCAGCAACGCATCGAACAGGAGTTGGCAGACTTTGAGAAGCGCCTCTACGGCACCGACCTGGTTGCACCCGATTCCCTGCAAACGGCAGGAGAGGAGGCAGGAAAGGCAAAAAGCGTCAGGAAGGGAAAGCGCACCCGGGAGGGCACTTCCAAGCGGGAAACCGCGTCGCCACGCGTATCGGTACGCCGCGAGCGCCGGTGATGCGGAGTGAAAGAATTGCACACCATGACAGTAGGCAATGGCATTTGATAGTTGCTTTATTGATTTTTTTAGTTGATTATAAGGTAAGTCAAATAATTCATGTACTTTTGCTCCGAATTTTAACATAGAAAAAGAATGAAAAAAGCATTAAGTGTATCTATGATAGTTGTAGCCTGTCTGGTTATGGCTATGCCTGCCTGCGCACAGCTTCAGTTTGGCGTGAAAGGCGGCGTGAACTTGTCGTCAATGAGTTTCAGCAAGGATGACTTTCAGAACGAAAACATGACGGGGTTCTATATCGGTCCGATGGCAGACCTTACGATTCCGCTGATCGGTCTGGGTATTGATGCCGCATTGATGTATTCGCAACGCGGTGACATCAAAATCAAAACAGACGATACAGACAATACGCTCAAACAGCGCGGACTGGAGATTCCCGTGAACCTGAAGTACACCATCGGACTGGGGAGCATGTTCGGTATCTACTTTGCTGCCGGTCCCGATTTCTTCTTCAACTTTGCCAGCGGCACGGAGATGTTTAAGCAAGAAAAGACACAGGTAGGACTCAATCTGGGCGCCGGTGTCAAACTGATCAAGCACCTGCAAGTGGGCTTTAACTATCAGATTCCGATGGGCAACAGCTTCTCCATTGCCGATGCTGCCGGTGCGGCTTTATCGAAATCAAAGACCAAGAGCTGGCAAGTATCGCTGGCTTATATGTTCTAAACAGCGTGTGACGTTGTGTCACAAGTAAACTTCTTGAGGGTGTGTCTTCTACAGGCACACCCTCTTTTTTGTTCCGAGGCTAACAAAAGTTCTGTTCCGAGGCTAACAAAAGTTTAGTACCGAGGCTAACAAAGATTTAGTACCGAGGCTTACTAAAGTTTAGTACCGAGGCTTACTAAAGTTTAGTACCGAGGCTGACAAAGATTTAGTACCGAGGCTAACCTTGCATGATAGTTTATGTGGAGGATAGGACTTACCGGCAGATTTGTCCGTCGCACCTTTACCGCGGCATTTATACGGAATGCGGCGTTGCCGTGAGCTGGATGATGATTGCCGTGATAATCAGCAGGAGTCCTAGCACGCCGTATATCCAGCGGGCGTAACGTCTGCCGAGTCGTCCTGCCCATTGGCGTATGTTGCCGGTGTTGAAAAACCAGTTCCAGTTAAGTATCGAGGCGAGCAGGGCTATGATGCCGCTGGCGGCAACAATGACGATGGCGATGTACTTTTCCATGGGTGTTGTCGGATTTGTCGGTTAATCGTTGAAGCGTATCACTCTGCTGCCGTCCTCTTTTTCTTCGATGAAGACGCTGACGGCGTTGTCGGGCAGCAGCTCCTCTATCAGCTCAGGCCACTCGATGAAGCAGAGGGCGCCGCTGTAGAAGTAGTCTTCGTAGCCCATGTCGTACACCTCTTCGAGCTTCTTGATGCGGTAGAAGTCAAAGTGATAAATCAGTTCGCCCGACCGTTCGGAGCGATACTCGTTGACGATGGCGAAGGTAGGCGAGGTGACGGTTTCCGTTACGCCCAGCGCTTCGCACACGGCTTTGATGAAGGTGGTCTTGCCTGCTCCCATCTTTCCGTAGAAGGCGAAGAGTGTGTTGTCTCCTCTGTGGGCAATGAACGCGCCGGCAGCTTGGCGGATGTCGTCTAATGAGCGAATCGTTATTTCCATATTGTTACTCTTTTTGTTTCGTTGCTTATTTACTTGTCAGTGAGATGAGCGGAATCATCATCTCTTCCATAGAGATGCCTCCGTGCTGAAAAGTGTCGGTATAATGGTTCACGTAGCGGTTGTAGTCGCTGTGATAGGCAAAGAAGTCGCTTCCGGTGGCAAACACATACCGGCTGCTTACGTTGGGAGCGGGCAGGTGTGCGTGGGCAGGGTGTGTCACTTCGAACACCTGCTTGGGGTTGTAGCTGATGTTGCGCGACAGCTTGTAGCGCAGGTTGGCATTGATGTCGCGGCTGTTGCTCTGTACTTTCACCGGATGGTTGACGCGGATGCTGCCGTGGTCGGTGGTGATAATCACCCGCCACCGCTCTCCGGCAAGGGTGTTGAGCAGTTCGCGCAGGGGCGAGTGGCGGAACCACGACAGGGTGATGCTGCGGTAGGCTGCCTCGGTGGCAATGAGTTCGCGCAGCGTCTTGTTCTCGGTACGGCTGTGGCTGAGGATGTCGATGAAGTTGAAGACCGCCACCGTCAGCGCATTACCTGTCAACCCCGGCAGCTGTGCCAGCAGTCGTTCGGCGGCTGCCGTGTCATTGATTTTGTGGTAGGTGAAGGTGTCGTTGCGTTGGTGCCGTTCGAGCAACGTGCGTATCAGGGGCGCTTCGTTCAGGTTCTTGTACTCGTCCGCCTCTTCGTCCACCCACAGGTCGGGGAAGAGGGTGGCGATGCGGTCGGGCATCAAACCCGAGAAGAGGGCGTTGCGGGCATATTGCGTGGTGGTGGGCAGGATGCTGAAGTAGAGCTGTTCGTCGATGTTGAACCTGTCCGAGAGGTCGCTTGCCAACATGCGCCACTGGTCGTAGCGGAAGTTGTCGAGCACGATGAAGAAGACCCGTTCACCCCTGTCGAGCAGTGGGAACAGCGTCTGTTTGAAGATGTCGGGGCTGAACAGCGGTCGTCCTTCGCGCTCCGTGGTCGCCATCCAGTCGGTGTAGTTGCGTTTGACGAACTTGCCGAAGGCGGTGTTGGCTTCCTGCTTCTGCATGGCGAGCATCTCGCTCATGGGGCTGTGGGTCTCTTCGAGTTCCAGCTCCCAGTACACCAACCGCCGATAGAGTTCCATCCAGTCGGCGGCGGTGAGCGAGTCGTCAATCCGCATACCTATCTTGCCGAAGTCCTGCCGGTAGGCGGTTTGTGCCGCTTCGTTCACGAGGTCGTTCCGGTGCAGAATCTTCTTCAGCGACAGCCATATCTGACTGGGATTGACGGGTTTGATGAGGTAATCGGCAATCTTTTGTCCGATAGCCATGTTCATGATGTTCTCCTCTTCGCTCTTGGTAATCATGACCACGGGCAGGGTAGGGCGCAGCTCCTTGATGCGCGACAGCGTTTCCAATCCGCTCATGCCGGGCATGTGCTCGTCCAGAAACACGGCATCGTAGTCGGTTGTGCGGCAGCAGTCCAGCGCATCCTGTCCGTTGGTGGCAGTGTCTACTTGGTAGCCTTTGCCCTCAAGGAAGAGGATGTGCGGACGCAACATGCCTATTTCGTCGTCTATCCAGAGGAGGTTCATGCTTGATTCGGAGGTTGAAGTCGGAAGTCGGACGGCAATCAGTTTTCGTTGGCAAACATGGGATCCCACGCGGGCAGCTGTATGGGCTTCTGCTTGAGCAGGGCTTTCACGCGGGCGGTGACATATTGGGGTTCGAGCACCAACCGGAACATGTATTCATTGAACCACTCGTCGGTCATGATGAGGTGTCCGCGGTAGCCGCTGCCGGCTCCCCAGCTGTTTTCCACCATCCATTTGCGGGGTTTGCCCTGTTCGTCCAGATCTACCGCCATCAGGGTCATGGCGTGTGTGGAGCCGCTGGTAAAGGTTTGTATGCGTTGCTTTTTGTCCATGCCGAAGGTGACGCCCATGAGCGAGGCGTAGTCGTAGTTGTTCAGGTCGAGCAGTCCCCGATCGGAATTGATAAACTTGTTCACGTCGCACGAGAAGTACATCATGGTGCTGTCTTTGAGGGAGGCGATTGCCATCTCCTTGATGTCGTCGGCGGGCAGGTTGACATACGTCCAGTTCTTCCCGTCGTAGCGATGGCGGTCGTTGGCTATTTCGTAGCATTGGTAATACTCGCGCGACGGGTCGTTCATCAGCATGACGTAGCTCTTCAGGAGTTGCGGGTCGCCGTATTGTGCGAGGAAGGTCATGGGCGTGTGTTGCTCGGTTGCCACCGGTTCGCCCTTGGCATTGCGCCGGATGTAGGTAAATTCGGTGGGAGGCACGCCCAGGTTGAGTACCAACATGCGGTAGATGGTGCCCAGCATTTCGGTCTTCTGTCGGGCGAGCGCTGCCGGTTTGGCGCCTTGTGCCACCATGTCGCGCAGTTGCAGTCCGAACTCCTTGAGCTTCTGCACGGTGAGGCTTCTCATCTGCGAGGTGTTTTCGCTGCTGTTGGTTTCGGGCATGGCTTCGCTCGGCACAAGTCCGTACTTGCCCACGATGTCGGCTACGCCGGTGAAGGTGCCTCCGTCGCCCGGCGCGTTTTGGAAGAGCCATTCCACGTTGCGGTCGTCAATGGGTTTGTCGGCAGTGTCGATGATGCTTTGCAGGAACAGGTTGGACTTCTCTAACTGATCCCAGAAGAAGGAGTAGTTCTCCGAAAATTCCAGCTCCGGCAGGTTATACTTGGCGATGGCTTTGGCGCGCATCACGTTCAGCCCGGTGAAGAGCCAGCAGCGTCCCGACTTCTTCTGGTCGGTGATGCCTTTGGAGTTGACGCGGATAGAGAAATGGGTGTCCATGCCTGTCAGGTTCTCCTGATTGAGCGCCAGCCGGCTGATGCTGTTGTTGCCGATGGCGTTTCTCAAAGCTTTGTCGGCAGCGGTGCCTTGGTAGCTCTGCTTGATTTGTTTCAGCATGTCGCTGCTGATGCCTCCTTGCTTGTCCTGGGCTTGCACGGTTGCCATCGCTGCGGTCAAGACCCATACTAAAAAGAGTTTCCTTCTCATTTTTTCTTCAGGTGTTTAAATATGAATAACTTGCATCAAGGGATATCCCCTTTGACGGGCAAAAGTAGTTCTTTCTTTTGAGGTAACCCGAATG
>JAISGR010000069.1 GCA_031262995.1 Prevotellaceae bacterium
AAAGAGTTCATCGCTGTGGCATCCATGGATCCCAAGAAATACGACCAGTATCAAGCCAGCCTCAAGGCGTACCGAGACAACCTGGCAGTGATAACGTACAAGTTTCAGGAGGGATGGAAAGAGGGACGGGAAAAAGGATTGGAAGAAGGACGGGAAGAAGGACGGGAAGAAGGCATCGCCATAGGTATCGCACAGAACGAAGCCCAAATAAAGGCAGCAGAGACCAAGCTCTTTGACACAGTCCGCAACTTCAAGGCATCCGGTGTCTCGACAGAGATCATCATGCAAGCTACCGGCTTATCGCGCGAAGCCATCGAGCAACTGTAAACCCATTCGTGGCTGTTTGATGAAGCCCCTCCCGTGCAAAGGGTGGGGCTTTTTAGTGCTGTATAGACAGTACCTCTTCTCGATCTTCCGATACTTGATCTCGGCTCGGCGACTTCTTGAACTCAGCGTACTGACTTCATGAACTCAACGGAACGACTTCTTTATCTCATTGGGGCGAGTTGCTCTACTCAATGGAACAACTTCTTTATCTCAACGTGCCGAGATACTCTACTCGGCAAGACAAGTTCCTTTGAATGACCGATTCAGGTTCAATTGACATTCTTTTCGGGTAACCGGTCGGTTATGTGTCGCAGAAATCAGCTACTTTTGCAAACGTTTGCCGGGGCGTCATCCGGTTTTCCGTACATGCGGCAACAAGGCAAGCATTCTTGTGATGTAAGTTTGTGCCCTATTCGCTAATTTTCAATAACTACAACAAATGAGAATAACAAGTATCCTACTGACACTGCTGCTGCTATCGGGCAGCATGTCGGCAACGGCTGCGGAGCGCCTCACCTCTCCCGACGGACAATTGGTGCTCCTCTTTTCGCTGAGTGCGCAAGGCGAGCCGGTGTATCAACTCTCCTACAAGGGGAAACCGGTGATTGCTCCCTCCAAGCTGGGGCTGGAGCTGACGAACGACTCCACGGGGCTGATGAACGGCTTCACGCTTGCCAAAACCGAGACTGCCACGTTCGACGAGACCTGGCAACCGGTGTGGGGCGAAGTGAGTCACATCCGCAACCACTACAACGAGCTGGCAGTGACGCTGAACCAGCCGGCAAAGGAGCGCGGCATGATTGTCCGCTTCCGCCTCTACGACGACGGACTGGGCTTCCGTTATGAGTTTCTGCAATCGCGCAACCTGAACTACTTCGTCATCAAGGAAGAGCACACACAGTTTGCCATGACCGGCGACCACACCGCCTTCTGGATTCCGGGCGATTACGATACGCAGGAGTACGACTATACCGAATCCAAGCTCTCCGAGATACGCGGACTGATGCAGGGCGCCATCACCCCCAACTCTTCGCAGACGCCATTCTCGCCCACCGGCGTGCAGACCTCCCTGCAAATGAAGAGCGCCGACGGGTTGTACATCAACCTGCACGAAGCCGCATTGGTAGACTACTCCTGCATGCACCTCAATCTGGACGACAAGCGCTTCGTCTTCGAGTCGTGGCTCACTCCCGATGCGCAAGGCAACAAGGGACACATGCAGACACCCTGCCAATCGCCCTGGCGCACCGTTATCGTGAGCGACGATGCGCGCGACATCCTCGCTTCGAAACTGACATTGAACCTGAACGAACCCTGCGCATTGGACGACACCTCGTGGATTAAACCCGTTAAATATGTCGGCGTGTGGTGGGAGATGATTTCCGGACAAAGCAGTTGGGCATATACCGACGACTTCCTCTCCGTGAAATTGGGCGAAACCGATTACTCCAAAGCCAAACCCAACGGCAGACACGGCGCCAACAACCACCACGTCGAGCAGTACATCGACTTTGCTGCCGAGCACGGCTTCGACCAGGTGCTCGTAGAGGGCTGGAACATCGGATGGGAAGACTGGGCAGGCAATTCTAAGGATTATGTGTTCGACTTTGTGACTCCCTATCCCGATTTCGACGTGAAGATGCTCAACAGCTACGCCCACAATAAAGGTGTGCGCCTGATGATGCACCACGAGACCTCCTCGTCGGCACGCAACTATGAACGCCACCTCGACCAGGCGTATCAGTTTATGATTGACAATGGCTATAACGCCGTCAAGAGCGGTTACGTGGGCGATATCCTGCCCCGCGGTGAGCATCACTACGGACAGTGGATGAACAACCACTACCTGTATTGCATCCAAAAAGCTGCCGAGCGCCACATCTGCGTCAATGCCCACGAGGCGGTACGCCCCACCGGACTGTGCCGCACCTATCCCAACATGATTGGCAACGAGTCGGCGCGCGGGGGCGAATACGAAGCCTTTGGCGGCAGCAAACCGTTTCACACCACCCTGTTGCCTTTCACCCGGCTGCTGGGCGGTCCGATGGATTATACGCCGGGCATCTTCGACATCACCCTCAGCTTCAGGGGCGACGAGCCGCACGGACGGGTACAGACCACGCTGTGCAAGCAGATGGCGCTCTACCTCACCATGCCCTCGCCGTTACAGATGGCTGCCGACCTGATTGAGAACTACGAGAAGCACTTGGATGCTTTCCAGTTTATCAAGGACGTAGCGGTGGACTGGGACGAGAGTAAGTACCTGGAAGCCGAACCGGGCGACTACATCACCGTAGCCCGCAAGGCAAAAGGCACCGACAACTGGTTTGCCGGAGGCATCACCGACGAGCACGCACGCACGGCTGCCTTTACGCTCGACTTCCTCGAGCCGGGCAAGCAGTACGTAGCCACCCTCTATGCCGACGGCAAAGATGCCGACTACCAAGCCAATCCCACCTCGTATCAGATCAAGAAAGGCATCGTCACCTCCAAAACCCGCATGAACATCAAGCTGGCACGCAGCGGCGGCTTCGCCCTGAGCCTGATCGCCGCAACACCTGCCGACAGGAAAGCGGTGAAGAAGTGGAAATAACCCCATGCAGTACTATCTCGACATCATTCTTCCCCTACCGCTACCCGGCTGTTTCACCTACTCCCTGCCCCCGCAATGGGCAGGACAGGTGCAGCCGGGTTGCCGTGTCACCGTGCCCTTCGGACAGAAAAAGCGCTACACCGGCATTGTGCAGCGCATACACACCGATGCTCCCACGGGCTATGAGGTCAAAGAGATAGCCGACCTGCTCGATACCCGTCCCGTGGCGCTGCCCGTTCAGCTCCGTTTCTGGGAGTGGCTGGCTGACTACTATCTGTGTGCGCAGGGAGATGTCTACAAAGCCGCCCTTCCCGCGGGCATGAAGCCGAAAGGCGACATCACCACACCGGTCAAACCTGTCAGGCGACGCAGGAAGCCTGTCGGGCAGGAGGCAACAGACGCTTCGGATGCCGTTGTCGCCGGCGCCGTGCCGCTCCATCCGCTCAACGAACACCAGCAACGGGCATACGGCGAGCTTAAAACCCTCTTCGGGCAGAAGCGGGTCTGCCTGTTGCACGGCGTCACAGCCAGCGGGAAGACCGAGATATACATCCACCTCATCCAGGAGACCTTGGCGCAAGGCAGACAGGTGCTCTATATGCTTCCCGAGATTGCCCTGACCACCCAGATTACCGAACGACTGTACCGGGTGTTCGGCACGCAATTAGGCATCTACCACTCCAAGTTCTCCGACAAGGAGCGGGTGGAGATCTGGCAGAAGCAACTCTCCGACACCCCTTACGACATCATCCTGGGGGTGCGCTCCTCTCTCTTTCTGCCTTTCCGCGACCTCGGCTTGGTGATTGTGGACGAGGAGCACGAGAACACCTACAAGCAGCAAGACCCTGCCCCCCGCTATCATGCCCGCAATGCTGCCATCGTACTGGCATCCATGTACCCCAATGCCGGCACGTTGCTGGGCACAGCCACCCCCTCCATCGAAAGCTGGTACAATGCCGCGAGCGGGAAGTACGGGCTGGTGGAACTCAAGGAGCGCTACAAGGAGATTCGGCTGCCCGAGATTATTCCCGTCGACATTGGGGAGTTACAGCACAAGAAGCGGATGAACGGCGCCTTCTCACCGCTGCTGCTGCAATATGTGCGCGAGGCGCTGGCGCAGCAGGAACAGGTCATCCTCTTCCAGAACCGTCGCGGCTTTGCACCCCTGATAGAGTGTAACACCTGCGGCTGGGTGCCCAAGTGTCTGCACTGCGATGTCAGCCTCACCTACCACAAGGGACTGAACCGGCTGACGTGTCACTATTGCGGTTACACCTGCCTGCCGCCCCGACTCTGTCCCGCCTGCAACGGAAGCGACCTGCGCCGCCGCGGCTTCGGCACCGAACGGATAGAAGACGAGATTGCCACCCTCTTTCCCGAAGCCCGCACAGCCCGCATGGACATGGACACCACCCGCACCCGCACGGCTTATGAACGCATCATCTCCGACTTTGCCGCGGGCAAAACCGACATACTCATCGGCACGCAGATGGTGTCGAAAGGGTTGGACTTCGACCATGTGAGCGTGGTCGGCATCCTCAATGCCGACACCATGATGAACTTCCCCGACTTCCGCGCCTACGAACGGGCATTCCAACTGATGGCACAAGTGGCAGGACGCGCCGGACGCAAGAACAAACGCGGACGGGTGGTGCTGCAAACCAAAAGCATCGAGCACCCCATCATCCCGCAGGTGATACGCAATGATTACGGGCAGATGGCAGACAACCAGCTGGCTGAACGGCAACTGTTCCACTATCCGCCCTACTACCGGCTGGTATATGTCTACCTGAAACACCGCAACGAATCGCTGCTCGAACAAATGGCAAACACGATGGCACACCGGCTTGTCCAACTCTTCGATAACCGCGTACTCGGTCCCGACAAGCCACCCGTGTCGCGGGTACAGTCTCTTTTCATCCGGAAGATTATCGTCAAGATCGAACAACATGCCTCCATGACACGTGCCCGGCAGTTGCTCCGCCAGGTACAACAGGAGATGGCGGCAGACAACCGGTTCAAATCGGCGCAGGTCTACTATGACGTCGATCCCATGTGAGAAATATGAACGCTCCCCAACAAAAGTTTAAGACGGATCGTCTCCGCCTCGGAAGACGCATCGTCTCCGCCTCGGAAGACGCATCGTCTTCCCCTCGGAAGACG
>JAISGR010000074.1 GCA_031262995.1 Prevotellaceae bacterium
GGTGCGGTGTCAACCACACTGATAACGGGAACATTGGCTGCCCGTAAAGGATTGACTAAAGCGATAGGTTCAATCACTCAGATGGCTAAGATGAAGATTAAATCCGGAGAGGAAAAGCTTATCAAAGATGTAGTTCCTTTGACAGACTTAAATGATATAGTTTTCGGAGGTTGGGACATATTTCCTGACAATGCCTACGAAGCTGCCAAATATGCCGAAGTGTTGAAAGAAAGCGATCTGAATTTGGTGAAAGAGGAATTGGAAAGCATTCAACCGATGACTGCCGCCTTTGATCACAATTGGGCTAAACGCCTCCATGGAACACACATTAAACAAGCTGCTACCCGCTGGGACTTGACGGAGCAGATTCGTCAAGACATCCGTCACTTTAAAGCTGCCAATCACTGCGAACGCATTGTTGTGCTGTGGGCAGCAAGTACCGAAATCTACATTCCGCTCTCCAAAGAACATGCTTCGTTGGCTGCACTCGAAGAGGCAATGAAAGAGAACAACACGGCTGTCGTGTCGCCCAGTATGTGCTATGCGTATGCAGCCCTGTCGGAAGGAGCACCTTTCGTGATGGGTGCACCCAATCTCTGCGTCGATACACCTGCCATGTGGGAGCTTGCCGAGCAGACGGGCATGCCCATTTCCGGCAAAGACTTCAAGAGCGGACAGACACTGATGAAGACCGTTCTCGCTCCCATGTTTAAAACACGCATGCTGGGAGTAAGCGGATGGTTCTCTACCAATATTCTGGGTAACCGCGACGGTGAAGTGCTTGACGAACCCGAGAACTTCAAAACCAAGGAGGTGAGCAAGCTGTCCGTTATCGACAGTATCTTCGAACCCGAGAAGTACCCCGACCTCTATAAGGATGTGTATCACAAGGTACGTATCAACTACTACCCGCCCCGCAAGGACAACAAAGAGGCATGGGACAACATCGACATTTTCGGATGGATGGGTTATCCCATGGAGATAAAGGTGAACTTCCTCTGTCGCGACTCCATCCTGGCTGCACCCATTGCACTCGACTTGGTGCTGTTCAGTGACTTGGCTATGCGTGCGGGCATGTCCGGCATACAGACGTGGTTGTCGTTCTTCTGCAAAAGCCCGATGCACGACTTTGAGCACGAGCCGATACACGACTTGTTCACCCAATGGCGCATGGTGAAACAGACCATTCGCAACATGGCAGGCGAAGAAGCACCCGATTATTTAGACTAATCCGCGCAGCACTATCGGAATGAGATATGCTTTGATTGCTGCCGGACAAGGCTCGCGCTTGGTGTCCGAAGGCATTGCCGCCCCCAAGCCGTTGGTTAAGGTGGGCGGCGTTCCTTTGTTGGAACGGCTGTTTCGCCTCTTCTTGGAGAATGAGGCGGAGAGCATCAGCCTGATTGTCAATGAAGAGATGACGGAAGTGAGGCGGTTTGTCGAAACGTTTCCCCTGCCTGTACCGTTACGCCTTGTCGTCAAATCCACTCCCGATTCGTTTCACAGCTTTTACGAACTGCTTCCCTCTCTGGAGGGGGGCGGCAAGTGCTGTTTGACAACCGTCGACCCGATCTTTCGTCCGGCAGAGTTTAGCCGTTACATCCACGCTTTTCGGACAGACAATGTCCACGATGCCCTGATGGCTGTTACCGACTATGTAGACGATGAACGACCGCTCTACGTGCATACAGACCAAGCACTGCGTATAACGGGTTACGGCAACGTTGCAGACAAGGATGTCCGGTTCATTTCCGGAGGTATCTACTGCATGAATCAGCGGGCATTGGCATTGCTGCCCGCAGCCATGAATGCCGGTGTTGTCCGGATGCGGGGCTTTCAGCAATATCTGGTGGATGCGGGACTGCATGTACAGGCTTTCCCCTTCAGCAAAATCATCGACGTAGACCATGCGGAAGATATTCGCAAGGCGGAACACTTCCTGGCAGCAAACTGACGCAACCATGAATCCTACCCACATAGCCGGCATACAGCGATATACGCTCTTTTCCCCCAACCACGTGGGAAACGATGCCGCCATCTTCTCGTTGACCGCAGCCCGGCTGCAAGAACGGGGATACACAGTCAACACCTATACCGAGCAGGAATTTCTCACCAACGGATTGCAAGGCGAACAGGGCGTGTTTACCATGCTGCGCAGCAAGGCGGCGGCAGGCAAACTGAAACTGTTGGAGCAGCAGGGAGTGAAGGCGGTCAATTCCGCTTCGGGCATTGAGAACTGTACCCGCGAGCGGATGACGTCGCTCCTGATGGAGCATCGCATCCCTCATCCCGACAGCCTCATCTGCGATACCGACCAGTCCGACCGGATCGCCGACCGGGTGCCTTTCGAGGCGTGTTGGGTGAAGCGTGCCGATTTTCATGCCATCCACCGCGAAGACGTGACCTACGTGCGCAGCCGCCACGAGCTGACCGAAATCATTGCCGAATATGCCCTGCGCGGCATTGAGCGTGTGGTTATCAACGAACACCTCACCGGCGACCTCGTGAAGTTCTACGGCGTGGCAGGCACCGACTTCTTCTATCACTTCTATCCGCAGGCGGTACACCACAGCAAGTTCGGATTGGAAGCGGTGAACGGCGCGCCGACAGGCATACCGTTTGCACCCGAACAGCTGCATCGCCTCTGTACCGATGCTGCCGGTGTGCTGCAAGTGCAGGTATATGGCGGCGACTGCATCGTGTCGCCCGACGGCACCCTACGCATCATCGACTTCAACGACTGGCCGAGTTTTGCTCCTTGCCGCGAGGAGGCGGCACAAGCCATTGCCGAAGTAATCAAAAAGACCCTTGCCGAAGATGAATGAAACAAGTTTGCAAGCCAGCCTGAAATCGACAGATACCGAAGAGTGGATAGACTTGCTGTTCTACCGTCCGCTGGGGTATCGTTGGGCATTGCTGTTCCGCAAGTGGGGCATCACGCCCAATGCGGTGACGGTGGCATCCATCTTTCTGGGGGTAGGGGCAGGTATCCTGTTCTATCCCGCCGATTTGTGGTGGAACATTGCCGGTATCTGCCTGCTGGTATGGGCGAATATGTACGACAGCGCCGACGGGCAGCTGGCACGTCTCACCGGACAGAAGTCGGAGCTGGGACGCATCCTCGACGGGATGGCAGGCGACTTGTGGTTCATCTCCATCTATGCAGCCATCTGTTTGCGCCTCACTCCCGGGTGGGGCATCTGGATTTGGGTGCTGGCAGCCTTGGCAGGCGCTGCGCACACCAAGCAGGCTGCCATGGCGGATTATTATCGCAACATCCACCTCTTCTTCCTGAAAGGGAAATCGGGCAGTGAGCTTGATACTGCCGAGCGGCAGCGGCAGCTGTACCGGTCGCTTGCGTGGAAGCAGTCGTTCGGTCGCAAGTTCTTTCAGTGGTTCTACGTCAATTACACCCGCTCGCAGGAGCAGTCGTCGCCCCGCTTTCAGCGCTTCTTCAACCGGTTGAAGCAGGAGTATGCCGGACAGGTTCCGCCGCAACAGCTGCGCGAAGCCTTCCGCCGCCGGAGCCTGCCGCTGATGAAATACACCAATATCCTCTCATTCAACACACGCGCCGTTGTGCTGTCCGTATCGTTGTTGGTCAATCTTCCGTGGATATACTTTGTCTTCGAGTTGACCGTGCTGAATATACTCTATATATATATGGTGTATCGCCACGAGCAGTTGTGTGTATCCTTATCTGCCGAATTATCATGAGTACCCGCCGTTTTCGAAACCTCTTTCTGCTGTTCGGCATTGTTGCCGTTATCGGGATGTTGCTTACGTTCGATGTCTCGTACGAAGAGCTGCTGAGTAACCTTGTGCGTGCCGGAGTGTATCTGCCGTTGATCTTGCTGCTGTGGCTGTTTGTCTACCTGATAAACACGCTGTCGTGGTACATCATTGTGCGCAGCAGCGGCGATGTGTCGACATTGTCGTTCTCGCGGTTGTACAAGCTCACGGTCTCGGCTTTCTCGTTGAACTACGTCACGCCGGTGGGACTGATGGGAGGCGAACCCTACCGCATCATGGAGCTGACCCCTTATGTGGGGGTAGAGCGCGCCACCTCGTCGGTCATCCTGTACGTCATGATGCACATCTGCTCGCATTTCCTGTTCTGGATCAGTGCGGTGGTGCTCTACGTGATGTGCTATCACGTGAATTGGGAGATGGGCATCGTGTTGAGCCTGATTATCCTCTTCTGCCTGTTGCTGGGCATTCTCTTTGTGAAAGGGTATCGGCACGGCATGGCGGTGGCGTGTATCCGTTTGGGCAGCAAGATTCCTTTCCTGAAGAAGCGTGCCATTCGCTTTGCGGAGAAATACCGCGACCGGCTGGAGGGCATTGACCGGCAAATCTCCCTGTTGCACCGGCAACGGAAGAGCACGTTCTACGGCGCCCTGTTGCTCGAATACCTGGCACGTGTGGTGAGCTGCGGCGAGATCTGGCTCATCCTGAACGTGCTCACCACCGATGTCAGCTTCATGAAGTGCTTCCTGATACTGGCGTTCTCCTCATTACTGGCAAACCTGCTCTTCTTCATGCCCATGCAGGTAGGCGGTCGCGAAGGCGGGCTGGCATTGGCAGTGAGCGGCCTCTCCCTTTCGGGGGCGTATGGCGTCTACACCGCGCTCATCACCCGGGTACGCGAGCTGTTCTGGGTGGTGATTGGGCTGGGATTGATGAAAATAGGTAATAAGAAGCGCAAATGAACCACCTCGATACAAGCAAGCTGAAAGCCATTGCTTTCGACTTTGGCGGAACCCTTGATTCGCCGTTCCTGCACTGGATGGATATTTATCTGGAGATATACGGCGGGCAGATGGGATTGCCGTTGACCCGTGAGAACTTCCGCGACGCTTACGTCTGCGCCGAGCAGCTGATGGAGCGGTTGCAGCTGGTGCAGCCGTCGTGTTCGCTGTACGAGACGCAGTACTTCAAGGTGCAGCTGCAATTCCGGCAGCTGCTTCAGCACGGCATCCTCGAGATACCCGTCGACGAGCGTGAGGCGGTTTTCAAACGGGCGGCACAATTGGTGACCGACTATGCCTCGGGCTACGTTGCCCGTTCCCGTCCCGTACTGGAGGTGCTCCATGCGTCGTACACGTTGTTGCTGGTCTCCAATTACTACGGCAATATCGCGCGGATAGCTGCCGATTTGCAGATTGCCCCGCTTTTCCGCTCCATCACCGATTCCACGATTGCCGGTGTGCGCAAGCCCGACCCGCGGCTTTGGCAGCTCGCCATTGAGCAGGCAGGCTTCACGCCCGATGAGGTGCTTGTGGTAGGCGATTCACGCAAGAACGATATTGAACCGGCGCTTGCGTTGGGTTGTCGGGTGGTGCAAGGCATTCCCGCCGGTGCGGAGGCTCCGGCAGATGTGTGCAGCATCAGGCAACTGGATGAGCTGGAACAGCTGCTGGCGTGAGTGCGACCTGCGCAGCCGCTATACGATTACCGTAAGCTTACTTCAAGACGGTTCGTCTTCCCCTCGGAAGACGCATCGTCTCCGCCTCGGAAGACGGATCGTCTTCCCCTCGGAAGACGCACCGTCTTCCCCTCGAAAGACGTACCGTCTTCCCCTCGGAAGACGAACCGTCTCCGCCTCGGAAGACGCACCGTCTTCCCATCGGAAGACGAACCGTCTTCCCCTCGAAAGACGCACCGTCTTCCCCTCGGAAGACGCATCGTCTTCGCCTCGAAAGACGGTATCTCAAAACCTTTGAAACGGCTTGTCGTTATTCTCCCGCTTCGTCCAATCTCCCTTCCCATAGATACTTGCGGGTCTCGCGCGCTGCCACTCCCGAGAGCAGCAGCACGGCAATCAGGTTGGGGATTGCCATCAGGGCATTCATCACATCGGCGAAGTTCCACACGAAGGTCAGGTTGACCACGGCGCCTATGTACACCGCTATCACCCAAGCCAACCGATAGGGACGTATCAACCGCTTTCCGCCGAGATATTCAATGGACTTTTCGCCATAGTAGCTCCACCCCAGGATGGTGGAAAAGACAAAGGTGAGCAAGCCCACTATCAGGATGGGCGACCCGACCAGCGGTATCTTGGCAAAAGCGGCATGTGTCAGGGCTGCCCCTTGGGTGTGGTCAATGTCGGGATGCGCCAGGATGCTGCTCACCAAGACCAAGCCGGTGAGTGCGCAAATCACCACCGTGTCCCAGAAGGTGGAGGTGGACGAAACCAGCGCCTGGCGAACCGGATTGCGGGTGCGGGCTGCCGCCGCAATGATGGGCGCCGAACCCATGCCCGACTCGTTGGAGAAGAGTCCCCGCGCAATGCCGAAGCGGGCTGCCATCATGACCGTCGCCCCCAGAAACCCGCCGCCTGCCGCGTTGCCGGTGAATGCCGAGCCGACGATCAGGCAGGCGGCATCCCACAGGTAAGCGCTGTTGACGTAGAGTATATAGAGGCATCCCAGGATGTAAAAGATTGCCATGAACGGTACGAATGCCGAACAGACGCGGGCAACACCTTTCACGCCGAACAGGATGACCAATGCGCTCACGGCGGCAATCACCAGACCGGTCACCCACGACGGCACCGAGTAGGTTTCGACCATCAGCATCGAGATGGAGTTGGCTTGCACCAGGTTGCCGATGCCGAACGCCGCCAATGCCGTAAAGATGCAGAACAGCACGCCCAGCCAGCGCATCTTGAGTCCCCGCTCCAAGGCGTACATCGGTCCGCCGAGCATCTCTCCGTTGGCAGTCTTTACGCGATACTTCACTGCCAGCAACCCTTCGGTGTATTTGGTTGCCATGCCCAGCACGCCCGTCAGCCAGCACCAGAACACGGCGCCCGGACCGCCCAGTGTCACCGCCGTAGCCACCCCGATGATGTTGCCCGTGCCGATGGTGGCTGCCAACGAGGTTACCAAGGCGCCGAACTGGCTCACATCGCCGTGTCCCTTGTCTCTTGTGACGGACAGGCGGATGGCTGTCAGCACCTTCCGTTGCGGAAAGCGCAGCCGGATGGTGAGGTACAGGTGGGTACCCAGCAACAGGATGATCATAGGCCAGCCCCACATCCAGGAGCTGAGTAAACCGAAGAAATCATTGATGGCGGTCATTGAGACGGTGTTTTTATGGGGTGATTTGATGAGGTAACTTGATGGGTAACAGACAGAAAGGAGCACCCTTGCGGCTACATGCGCAGTTTCATCCCTGCCAGTATCGTGTCGGGCTTCAAGGCAAAGACGCTGTGCATCTCGCCTGCCATGCCGAAGCCGCAGCGGTCGCACACTCCCGAGACACTGCCCGGACATTCGGGCAGGCGTGTTCCGTCAGCCAGGATGAAGTTGGACACCCAGCACTGTTTGCTGAAACGGTTGTGTTTCATCAGCTTCAGTCCCGATACGGAGTTGATGATGGGATATCCGGCGCGTTTCATCTCGATGATTCGGTCAATCACCTGCACCCGTAACTCCCAGTCGAGGAAGAGGTATTCGGTACCTTCGTAAGGGGTGTGGAAGTTGAGCGAGATGGAGCGGACGGCAGGGTTGTTGCGGGCATATTCGATGGTGTCGGTCACGTTGGTGTAGTTGTGCGAGTTGATGACCATGTTGAAGCTGACGTCCGGATGCCCGCATTCGGCAACATGCTTCTCCAACCGTTCGAAGGCGCCCGCTCCGCGTATGTAGTCGTGATAGCTACCCAGCCCGTCCAGGCTGACCCAGATCGAATCGGCTTCGCAACCGGCAAAGGGCATCTGTGCGTTCGTGGTGACGGTGGTGGAGAAGTAGCCCATCTCTCGGGCGATGCGTATCAGGTGGTTGATGCCGTGGGCGCCGTCGTGCCACAGGAAAGGCTCTCCGCCCTCGAAGTCGACGAAGCGCGACCCCTGTTCGTAGCTGTATTTCAGCTCTTCGGTCACCTGTGCGGTGGTTTTGCTCTTCGGGTTTGCGAGGTTGTACACGCTGCAATGCTTGCACGTCAGGTTGCATTTGTCCGAGATGAAGAGCACCGTTTGCAACGGACGCTTGTGTCCCAGCAGGCGGCTGCGGAAGAACCACCAGGGGAGGTAAAAAAGTTGTTTAGCCATGATGATTCAGTTGAAGATAAACGTGGGGGAAGAAAGAGGCGATTGCCAGGATAATGGCAAACAGCGAGACTAAGTTGCGGGCAAGCATCCAGCGTATCATGAACCAGTCGATGCCCGCCTGTCTGATCTGTTCCCAATTCTCCATCGGACCCATCCAGAACCGGGGGCTGTTGTCTTCGTGCGCCTCGTTGCGGGTGAAACGTATCAGGCGGACAAACAGGGCAATGCCCATGGGCAGCGTCAGAAAGACTGCCAGGTAACTCACCGGCAGCGTGCCGCAGAGCATGCCTGCCGCAATGACAACATACGGAGCAAAGACCAGCAGCATGGACACTGCCAGCATGCCCTGTTTGTTGCCCAGCAGCACAGCCAGCGTCATCTTTCGGATACCTTTGTCGGGTTCGTAGTCCATCACGGCGTGGGTATAGACGATGTTTGCCACCAGCAGCCCGATGGGGATGGAGACCAGCCACACTGCCGGTTCCTGATGTCCGCAGGCAGCGTAGCAGACACCGCCCATGGTGAGCGGTCCGAACATGATGCCGATGAGCAGTTCGCCCAGCCCGCGGTAGCTGAAGCGGATGGGATAGCCCGAATAGAACACCCCCAGGAATCCGCCAATCAGTATGAACCAGCCGATGGCAGCGCCGCGAAAGTATGCGATGACACTCCCTGCCGCTACCGCCAGTCCGCAAAACACGATGGCTGCCCACAGGTACTGGCGCGCGGTGGCTTTGCCTTCCAGGATATGGTTGCACTTGCCGATGCGGGCACGGAAGCCGGCGTTGGCAAGCTCGTCGCGGATGCCGACAGCCCCCTTCTTGCGATAATCGAAATAGTCGTCGAACAGATTCATGCCCAGATGTGCCAACCCTACGCCTGCCACTGCCAGCAGCGCCAACGGCAACGAGAAGCCATCGGACTGCACGCTCATGCACACCGCCAGCAATGCCGGCAACATGCTTTGCGGAAGGGCTACCTTGCGGGCGGCATCCAGCCAGAAAGAAATACTTTTCATACGTGATGTCATTGAAGTTTGAAGCCGCGAAGATACATAATAACCCGCAATGCCCACTCCCTCAGTCACCTTGAATTTGCTCCAGACTTGTATCTTTTGCGCTTTTTTGATGCCGCCATGCAACTTTTCGGAGCTGACTTGCGTCTTACATACAGACAATGACCTTTAAAACATAGAAACGATGAAATCATTAGCCATTCTGATTGTCTGCACAGCCATGTCTGTCGGCAATGTCGGTTGCACATTAAGCAACGCATCCTCCAACGGAGGGAGAACTGCCCAAGTGGTAGGAAGCAATAATTATGTCACGAAGTCGATTCCGGTAAGCGACTTCTCGAAGATAAGCGTATCGGGAAGCCACGACGTCTTCTTTACCCAACGCGACGGCAAGCCGGAGGTAGTCGTCTACGGACAGGATAACATCGTTGACCTGCTCGATATTCAAGTCAACAAGGGCGTACTGCTTGTCCGCTTCAAAAGGGGTGTCAGCGTATCATACAAGAAGCTGGAGGTGCGCGTGTCCGCTCCCCGCCTGACTGGCATCAACGTCGGCGGCTCGAGCAGCATCGTGCTCAGCAACGGATTGCGGAGCGACGACAACCTCTCCTTCTCTGTCGCTGGCTCTGGCGACGTGGCGGTGCGGGGCAATCTCAGCTGTCGGGCATTGGAGGCAACGGTGTCAGGCTCGGGCGATTGCGAAATGGAAACCGTGCAGTGCAGCGCTTTGGAGAGCCGCGTTTCCGGTTCGGGAGACATCCATATACGGAAGCTGACAACCGGAACTGTCCGGGCAACGATCAGCGGCTCGGGCGATATGTCGCTGGGCGGTACGACAGAAACGGCGGCATATACGGTGAGCGGCTCGGCTGATCTTAGCACCGAGGGCTTGAAAGCCAATCGGGTCTCTGTCTCCGTAAGCGGATCGGGCGAAGTGAGCTGCCATGCCGTGGAATACCTGAAAGCAAGCATCTCGGGCGGTGGCAGCATCGAATACAAAGGCGATCCCGAGCTGAATGCCGACCGAAGAACCCTGCGCAACATGCGCAAGCTTTGAACGGCAACAGGCACAAGTGCTGAACGGCAGCATGTACAAGCTTTGAATTACAGCACCATACATATCTCTCTCTTTACGTTTACATGAAATGTCGATTGCACCGGTCGCCGCGGATTTTGTCTAATTGATCCGAGTGACCGGTGCAAACCGTTTATCCCCTCTCAAGCGGGTGAGGCTGTGTCGAAAGTTTAGTCCGGAATAGTCGGAGTGCCCGACTAGGGTAGTCGGAGTGCCCGACCAGGGTAGTCGGAGCGCCCGACCAGGGTAGTCGGAGTGCCCGACCAGGGTAGTCGGAGTGCCCGACCAAAAATAGCCCGAGCGTCGGGTTAGGGTAGGTGAAGGATAGGGAAATCCCTATTAATCTTTGGGGGAAAACTGCGGGCAAGCAGACAATTCCGACATTATCTTTGCATCACGAATCAGATAAACAAAAGAATAACAACCTAAAAGGATATGAATATGAAGAAGATTGTTTTACTATCGTTGATTGCGCTGGGATGCCCGTTTGCATTGACGGCACAAAGCGTAGAAGATGACCTCTATTTCGTTCCCTCCAAGAAGAAGGCTGAAACGGAAACGGTCAAGAGAGACACCCGCCCGCCGGTAACAGGCGAGGAAATTGTAGTGCAGTCGAATACCCCGACGAAGGTGTACGCCACCTCGGGCAATACTACCGTCATCGTACAGGATAGAAAAGGCGATACCCGCGACGTCGACGAGTATAACCGCCGCTATTCCTCCAAGGAGAACGACTTTGTCCGCGAAGGAGATACCTTGTATATCAAGGAGAAAGCCGTGTCCGACCCTGAAGGGGATTGGGTGAACGGGTTCGAAGGCTCTGCCGACGATTACGAATATGCCATGCGCATCATTCGCTTCCGCAATCCGCGTTTCGCCATCAGTATCAGCAGCCCCTACTACTGGGATGTGATGTACGGCTTGAACTCGTGGGAGTGGAACATCTATGACGACGGCATGTATGCCTATGCTTTCCCCACTTACTCCAACCGCCTGTGGTGGGATTGGCGATACAACTCCTTTGGCTGGGGCGGATACCCCTACTATGGCTGGGGTGGCTATGGCGGATGGGGATACCCCTTCTACGGCAACGGATTCTACCTCGGATGGGGCGGATTCTACGGCGGATGGACGTGGGGACACCATCATCCCTATTACGGATGGTACTCGCCCGGCTACGGCGGTCATTATGGCGGCGGATACTGGAACAATGCGGTCTATACCAACCGACGCTCTTACAGCAACCGGGTGAGCGGCAGTAACCGTGTAAGCAACAGCGATCGCACGAGCGGCAGCAACCGCGTAAGCAATAGCAACCGTGTCAGCGGCAGCAACCGCGTGAGCGGCAGCAACGACCGTACCGGCAACAGCAACCGCGTCAGCGGCACAAGCACCACCCGACGGGTGGTCGGTACCCGCGAAGTAGGCACCCGTCCGGGCACCACCGAACGTGGCGGCGCAGCCTCTACCCGCAGCACGACCTATACACGCCCCAGCAGTACGCGCAACTCGAACTACAACGCCGAGGGTACCCGCAGCAACAACGAAACAGGCACGCGCCCCGCAACGACCGGCACCAACCGCTCTTCGGGCAGCAGCACGCGCTCCTCGGGCAGCAGCTCCTCGCGCAACAACGGCACGTCGACCTATAATCGCGGCAGCTCCAACAGCTCGTCGAGAAGCTACGACAACAACCGTTCTTCGGGCAGCAGCAACAGCAACCGTTCTTCGGGCAGCAGCACGCGCTCTTCGGGCAGCAGTTTCTCTTCGGGTGGCAGTTCGCGCTCGGGAGGAAGCAGCTCCGGCGGCGGTGGCGGCAGCTCCCGTTCGAGTGGCAGCAGCGGTTCGTCGCGCTCGGGTGGACGGAGATAATCCTGTCCCTGCGGCACACCCCCCAATTTTTTCGAGACAGATAACACAATGAGATGATTAATTTGAGATGACATTATGAGAAAAATACTATTTGCAGCCCTTACCGCCTTCATGACATTGAACGCGGGGGCACAGACCATTTACGATGGAACCTTGTTTTCCAATACAGACCTGAACGGAACGGCACGCTTTGTCGGCATGGGCGGCGCCATGGGAGCGTTGGGCGGAGATATATCAACCATCGGTACCAACCCTGCCGGTATCGCGATTTATCGCAGCCACGACGCGATGTTCACGCTCGACATGAACAGCCTGAGTACCGAGAACTCCTACCTGGGACAGTCGTTCGGTGACAATACCAACAAATTCTTTTTCAACAACGCAGGCTTTGTGTTCTCCAACAAGATTGGCAATGAAACCACCCTGCGCTACGTCAACTTCGCCTTCAACTACAAACGGGCAAAGTCGTTCGACCGCACCATGCGTTCTGCGGGAGACCTGGGAGGACACTCGCAAACCTTTCTGATGCGGAACAACGCGGACGGACTGGTACAGGATGCGTGGAGCGACAACCCGTTCTATAACCAGGACATCGGCTGGCTGTCGGCTTTGGGTTATGAAGGCTGGCTGATAGACTGGAGTACCGACAACAGGTACAGTAGCAGTACCTTGTCCAACCTGTACAGCAGTGTGGCGGAGGGTACTTATCCCTATATGAACGAGTTCTACTCGCGTGAGCGGGGCGGCATCAACCAGTATGACTTCAACCTCTCATTCAACCTGGGCGACCGCATCTACCTGGGCGCAACGCTTGGGGCTTACGACCTCAACTACCACAAGTACACGCTGTACGACGAGGGCTTCAATGACGAGCACGGCAGCCCGTATGGCGACGGCTATTCGCTAGAGAGTGACAACCATGTGAGTGGTACGGGTATTGATGTGAAGCTGGGTGTCATTGTGCGTCCGTTTGAGTATTCGCCGCTTCGCATCGGACTGGCTGTGCATACCCCTACTTTCTACAAGCTGACGTGGAAGACTTCGGCATACCTGATATCCGATCTCTACACGGACTCTCATGGCAATCCCACCGACAATACCTTCAAGCATACGGTGGATACCTACGACTACACCGACGGCAAGGAGATGGCGATGGAGTATCAACTCAATACGCCGTGGATATTCAATGCCAGCTTGGGTTATACCATCGGTTCGTGGTTGGCGCTGGGTGCCGAGTATGAATACAAGGACTATTCCTCCATGCGTTTCTATTACCCGGGCGGCGCAGGGATGGGCTATGAGAACAGTACTGCCAGGTATGGCGGGTTGAGGGGCGTGAACACCTATCGCGCAGGTATCGAGTTCAAGCCGGTATCGCAGTTCGCTTTCCGTGCCGGCTATACGTATAGCGATGCCGCGTTCGAGTCGTATGCCGTCAAGGACTTGCCAGTCAACTCCATCTATACCGATTCGGACTTCTCCAACACGCAGGCGCTGAGCAATTACTCTTTCGGTATCGGCTACAAAGGAAAATCGTTCTATGCCGATTTGACTTACCTCTACTCCACGCAGAAATCGGACTTCTATCCGTTTGCCTATTACGAGGACGATACGTGGTACACGCCCGAAGCTGCCAAGGTGACCGACAACCGCAGCCGCGTCATGCTGACATTGGGGTACCGCTTCTGAGCGCCCGGCACGGTAGCAAGCATATAAAAAGGATGACCGCAGATGTTGATTGTCTGCGGTCATCCTTTTTTATTCCACTACGCTTTTTAATTTATTCCGTTAATCCCGATACGGTCATTAGGACATGATGCGGGTCTTGTTGGAATGAGGGGTGTGTCTTGTTGGGATGAGGGGTGGGGGTCAATGGGAGAAGAGGATTGTTTCATTGGGAAGAAGTTGGTGAAGGAGGGAGAGAATGTCGACTATTCTTGTGGACAATGAAACGAGCTAAATATTATGTGGGGATAAAGTCATCGAGAATGTATATGCCAAATTTTACAGGTAATCCGATACGTTGTCCTTTGTCACCACATCCACATCAATGAGGATATTGCGGGAAAAGCTATTGTCACCCTGCAAGTATTGGTGAAGAAGCTCCGCGGCATATTTTGCCATCAGACCGGGTGACTGCATGCCAGTGGCTACAATCTTACCTTCGGCGATAGACTCCAACACCGCAGCCTCACCATCGAAGCCGAAGACAGCTATCTTGTCCGCTTTGTCGGCAGATACCGCCGCCTGGTAGGCACCCAATGCCATGGCATCGTTGCCGCAGAAAACAGCCGTGATGTCCGGATATGCTTGAAGCATGGAACCAAACACTTCCGCAGCCTTGTTGCGGTCAAAGTCTGCGTGCTGCTTCGCCACAATTTGGAGATCGGGATATTTATCCACCACGGAATGGAAACCTTCGGAACGTCTCCAAGTGTTATTATCACCCTCCAAACCAAGCAGTTCGGCATACTGCGCGGTCGGTCCGACCACGCTGACAAAAAGTTCGCCCAGCTTGACGCAACCCGAATAGTTGTTCGAAAGAATTTGACAGGTAGCCAATCCGCTTTGATTGATTTCCCTGTCCATGCAGAATACGGGGATACCAGCATCCGCAGCGGCTTGGACATTTGCAACAGATTGGTCGGCATCGGTCGGATTTAACAGAATTCCGCTGAATCCAGAGGCGATGATATTGTCAAAATAGCTTTTCTCCATAGACGCATTATCCTGTGAATCAAACACCACAGCCTCATAGCCCAATTCCTCGACGCGTTCCTTGGCAGAATCAGCCAGCACGACAAACCACGGATTATTCAACGTGGAGATTACTATGGCTACCTTCTTTTGTTCCCGGTCGGTAGATTTGCAAGCAAACAGTAGGCATGCGACTACGCATAGCCATACCCACATTTTAGTAAATTTCATTTTCAATAAGTATTTGTATTAGTCATTAATATAATTTTTCGATAGGAGTCATACACTTCTTTCTTTAACGGCACAAATCTACTTATATTTTTCTTTAGTGCAAGTAAGTTGTCACTTTTTACAATCTATATTTTCTCTATAACTCAAAACGGCTGCATACAGCGATAGAATGAGTAACGGCAGATGGAGTATGCCGATATGCACGGTGTGCGGATTGGCAGATTTTGTCACTAAATCAACCGTTTCTTTTGAGTGCTCGAAGCAATCATTTAATTTGAAATGAGTTGATTCTTTCCTCGTCCTGCATGGAGAGCGCTTGCGGCTCTTCGGCTTGCGGATAGGCTTCGTTGTCGCGGAGCAGCTTGAGCGCTTCCAGTACGGTGGGGTCGCTCTGGTTGGCATACTTGATGGCGGCTTCGGTTCCCAGTATGTTGTGGATGATATTGGTGTAGAGATTGTTCTCTATGATGCGGTATGACTTCTGAATGAGGATGTTGCGCCGCTTCACTCCCTTGCTTTGGGCAAAGCGTATCAGCTGTTCCACCACTCCCTGCCGGTGCAGGTACTTCGTCAGCTCTTCCTCGGTTTTGTATTGACTCAGCAGGGCGCGGTTGTTGTCGCTGTACCTGAATGCAAACTGCAACAGCAGTTGGCTTCTGCGCAGCTCCATCCAGTAGGAGGTGATGCCGATGGTGTCTTGCGGCACAAAGATGTCGGGCATGATGCCGCCGCCGCCGTAGACGGAACGACCCAGTTTGCGGGTGGCGTAGCGCACACTCTCGTCTTGTTTGATGCTGTCGCGCGAGAAGTATTCGCCGTGTTCGTAGCGGGTGAGCAAGTCCATTTCGTACTGATAGTCGTTTCCGCTTTTGTAGGGTCGCTGGATGCAGCGTCCCGAGGGGGTGTAGTAGCGTGCGATGGTTAGCCGGATGGCAGAGCCGTCGTTAAACTCTACGGGTTGTTGCACCAATCCCTTGCCGAAGGAGCGTCGTCCCACAATCATGCCGCGGTCGTTGTCCTGAATGGCGCCGGCAAAGATTTCGCTGGCGGAGGCGGAGCCCTCGTCGGTGAGGATGACCAATGGCATGTCCTGGCAGCTTCCGCTACCGTTGGCATACTCTTCGGTGCGCGGGTAGTGTTCGCCCTGTGCATATACGATGAGTTCGTTGGCAGGCAGGAACTCGTTGGCGATGCGCACGGCGGCTTCCATGTACCCGCCGGTGTTTCCGCGCAAGTCGACAATGATGCCTTTGCATCCCTTGTGCTTGAAGCGGGCAATGGCATTGAGCAGTTCGATGTGCGACGTGCGTCCGAACTTGGTCAGCTGTATGACGCCGTAGTTGTCGTCGGTCAGGTAGGCGGCGTCAATGGTGTTCTGGGGGATGTCGCCGCGTGTGATGTCAAACTCCAGCAGCTCCTGCTCGGAGGCTCGTTTTACGCCCAGTTTGACGTGGCTTCCCTTGGCGCCCTTGAGGTTGCGCAGCACCTGCTCGTAGCTTATTCCGATGCCGGCAAAGAGGCTGTCGTTCACCGTCACGATGCGGTCGCCCGGCAGGAGACCCACCTTCTCCGACGGACCGCCGGCAATGACGGAGTTCACGTGGATGGTATCTTCCTGAATGGTAAACTGAATGCCGATGCCGCTGAAGCTGCCTTCCAGCTCGGAGGTTACTTCCTCCAGATTCTGCGCGGGGATGTAGGTGGAGTGGGGGTCGAGTTCGCCGAGTATCTGCGGCATGGCTTTCTCGATGATTTGGGGGATGTTGACCGTGTCGACGTACTGGTCGGTGATGACGCGGAGCAACGCATTTATCTTGGTCGGTGAGGTACTGATGATGCCGCCCAAGGCTCCTCCTGTGGCATGTCTTGTGTATGAGATGCCTATCACGATGCCGGCAGCAATGCTGACGGAAATGATGAAAGGGGTGAAGCGATTGAAATTCATGCTGTTCATTAGTTGTATGAGTTATGTTGTTATCAGTTATCCATGCTCAATGCCCAGGTATATCACCTCTATGCCGGCACGTTTCAGCAGGTTGATGCCGTCTTCCAGCCGGTACTGCTCGCCGTAGACCACGCGCTTGATGCCTGCCTGAATAATCAGCTTGGAGCACTCCATGCAGGGAGCTGCCGTGACGTAGAGCGTGGCGCCGTCGCTGCTGTTGCTCGAACGGGCTATCTTGGTGATGGCATTGGCTTCGGCGTGCAGCACGTAGGGCTTGGTCAGTCCGTGCTCGTCCTCGCATACGTTCTCGAAGCCGGAGGGGGTGCCGTTGTAGCCGTCGGAGATAATCATTTGTCCTTTCACTATGAGGGCGCCCACACGCCGGCGCCGGCAGTAGGAGTTTTCAGCCCATATCTGTGCCATGCGCATGTAGCGGTGGTCTAAAGCTGCCTGTTTCCCTTGGGTGGTATCGTTCATCGTTGGCTCATTTTCGTTGCGGCTTGAATGCCATGAACATGACGTTCTGCCCGCTGTGATAATAAAGGTATAAATTGTCATTGTCGCCTTCGTACCTGAAGCAGTGCTGCAATCCGTTGACGAAGGCTTTTGCCAGTGCATCCGTCTCGCTGCCCGTAAACGAGACCGAGAGGGTGATCGCCCTGCTGCCTTCGGTCACGCTCCAGTGGCTGTCGGCGCCGAGCGTAGCCAGCACGCCTTTGCCGCCGATGCCTCCGTTGACAACGCCGTTGAGGCTGGCGCCCTCGAAGGTGAGCACGAAGGTGTTGTCGCTTGCCAGCAGTTTCATGCTGGCAGTGCGGGCGTCGTCGTCCCTGTTCCAGAAGTCGTACTGTTTGTAATTCCCTTCCAAGGCGATGAAGGTCATTTTCCAGCGCTTGCCGGTGAAGATGTCGATCACGTCGTCCGACGGGCTGCAACCGCCCATTGTCACCAACAGGGCGACGTACAGCAGGCACTGAAAGGTGCTATTCCCGAATGGTTGGAGACGCATGGTCATTGCTTGATTCCGTTTCTGATAAGTAAGGCGTCGATGGTGGGTTCCTCCCCGCGGAAGCGTTTGTAGAGCACCATGGGATGTTCGGTTCCTCCTTTGGAGAGGATGTTATCGCGGAAAGAGGTAGCGGTGACAGGGTCGAAGATGCCCCGTTGCTTAAACAGGGCGAAGGCGTCGGCATCCAGCACCTCCGACCATTTGTAGCTGTAGTAACCTGCGGCGTACTCGCCCGAGAAGATGTGTCCGAACTGTGTGCTCATGCACGCTTCGGGCATGACGGGCAGTATCTGTGTCGGCGCCCATGCCGCTTGTTCGTAGGTACGCACATCGCCGTCGAAGGGAGTGGTGCGGGTGTGCCATGCCATGTCGAGGAACCCGAAGCTCAGTTGTCGCAGGCAGGCATAGCCGGCATTGAAGTTCGACGAGGCAACGAGGCGTTCTATCCATGGGTCGGGGATGAGTTCGTTCGTTTGGTAGTGGCGGGCAAAGGTGTGCAGGAACTCCTTGTCGGTGGCGTAGTTCTCCATGAACTGCGACGGCAGCTCCACAAAGTCGTAGTACACATTGGTACCGCTCAAACCGGCATAAGTGACGTTGGAGAGTATGCCGTGCAGGGCGTGTCCGAACTCGTGCATGAAGGTTTCCACCTCGTCGAAGGTGAGCAGCGCCGGTTTGTCGGCAGTGGGGCGGGTGAAGTTCATCACCAGCGAGATGTGCGGGCGGTTGTCGGTGCCGTCGGCGTTCTGCCACTGCTCCTTGAAGCCGGTCATCCAGGCGCCTGAACGCTTGCCGGCGCGCGGATGGAAGTCGGTGTATAGCACGGCAAGGAACGTACCGTCCTTGTCGAACACATCGAAGGCTGTCACCTCCTTGTGATATACGGGTATGTCGGGGTTTGGGCGGAACGTGATACCGTACAGGCGGGTGGCAAGTCCGAAAACGCCGTCGATGACATGGTTCAGTTCGAAGTAGGGACGCAGCTGTTCGCTGTCCATGTTGTACTTCTGTTCCTTGAGTATGCGGGAGTAGTAGCTCCAGTCCCACGGAATCACGGCGAAGTGGTCGCCCTGCGTTTGCCGCGCCAGCTCCTGCACCTCTTGATATTCCTGTCGGGCGGCAGGCGTATAGGCGTCGAGCAGTTGGTTGAGCAGCCGGTACACGTGCTCGCTGTGCTGTGCCATCCGCTCCTGCAACACATACTCGGCGTAGTCGGTATAACCCAGCAGTTGTGCCAGCTCCATGCGGGTGTTGACAAGCTGCTTCACCACGTCGGAGTTGTCGTATTGATTCTCGTGCGTGCAGCGGGTGCTGTATGCCATGTAGAGCAGTTCGCGCAGGTTGCGGTTGTCGGCATACATCATGAACGGACCATAGCTGGGCGCTTGCAGGGTGATCGTCCATCCCGTCTCTCCCGCTTCGCGGGCGGTGTGTGCGGCGGCATCAATGACGCTTGGGGGCAATCCTGCCAGTTGGGCGCTGTCGGTCAGCACCATGCGGTAGCCGTTCAGCTCGGCAAGGTTGTTGTCGCCAAACTGTAGGGAGAGCAGGCTGAGCTTGCGGGAGAGGTTGCGGTATTGCTCCTTGTCGTCGCCTTGCAGGTTGGCGCCGTTGCGTACAAAGTAGCGGTATGTTTTCTCCAGCAGTTGGCGTTGTTCGGTGGGGAGCGTGGCAGACGTCGGGTCGTTGTACACCGTTTTGATTCGCTCGAAGAGCGGTTCGTTCAGGGTGATGTTATCGGCATGTTCGGTGAGTTGCGGTATCAGGGTACGGGCAAGCTGTTGCATCCCGTCGTTGGTCTCGGCGTCGAGCAGGTTGTTGAAAGTACCTGCCACCTCATCGAGCAATCTTCCCGCGCGTTCGAACGCCACGATGGTATTGTCGAAAGTGGGCGCTTCGGTATGGTCGATAATCGCCGCTATCTCGGCATTGTGCCGGCGAATACCCTCCTGTGCGGCAGGCTGATAATGCTCTACGCGTATGCGGTCGAACGGAATTGTGCCGTGTGGAGTGTTGTATTCCTCCAAGAATGGATTGGAATGCTGTCTGTCTGAGCATCCGTAAATATTACTCATAAGGCAAAATACAATTACAATGGGTCTTACTTTAATCTTCATGGCACTGTTCTTTCAGGTTCTTAAAAGTGATAATGGGCGCAAAAGTAATGGAAAAAAGGGCGACGCAGGAATAATAGAAGCTTTTTTAAGATTATTCACCTTTTCGCAGGATGATGCGATCGGTGTAGTGCCGGCTGACTTCTTTCCTGAATTCCCGGAATGCGTCGTATGGGTCCCTGGGGGTAGCTGTCCTGCCGATAGAGCAATCGTTGCACGATGCGTATTGCGTTGCCTTCACCTTGGGTAATTGATGAGTGGAAGGTGCCGAAGGGAGTTGATAGCTGTGCCGTATAAAAGTAAAAGGCTCTCTACATCACGCAGAGAACCTTTTCGTTGTCAAATTAAAAGTTCCGTCATTTATGACGTACTATATCTTCAGAATGTAGCCACAGCCATCTCTTCTCCAATCTGTGTTACTACTTTTTTAATCTTATCATATTGTTTTTGCCCGGCATTCGCAACTCCGGACGTATATCTGCGCATCAATGACGCATTGATACCAGCCATTTCTGCGACTCTTGAAACATTCAAGAAAGAGAAATAGTTGAAAAACGATTGCAAATCATACTTGTATATAAATTCCAATTCCGGCACATCTTTGCCTTCTTCGTGCAGCATCTCTTTGATCTCATCATAAGCCACCAGCATATCTTCTTTCGCTGCTTCAGCCGAATCTCCATATCCTGAAAGTCCGAACCCGGGCAAATCATCGTCTACATAGCAGCCATAGCCGCCATCGGATGCCCGTTCCATAATTACTGTAACTTTTTGCTTCATCATTTAGAGTTTGATTTGAAAAGGTAGCAGGAATCTCCTGCTACCTATTGTCTTTTAAAAAGCCTAATACATTATCGAGTACTTTAGAAGAAAGTGCGGGAGTTAAACCCCCAACACCTTTCTTGCCCTACGCTCAGTGCCTTTGGGTACCTCTTTTGATCCATGTCTCGGTATCGGATGAATAACATCCGTTATCGGACTGTACCAAATGTCATGATTCCCGCCGTGGCGTTTGAGGTAGCATCCTTTTGCGGTTAACTCCGCGTAGAAATCATTGTACTTCATAATTTCATAGAACTTAAAATTGACGCAACAAATGTAGCATATTTGCTACAATCAACCAAGCAAATCACGAAGAAGGCATCAATTTAAACAAAGTTTAACGCCCCGCCACGGTCTATGGAGCGGAATCCTGCTTTATGACAAAGATAAGGTGGCATAAAATATATAAGTACCGGAAAAGACAAAGGGCAGTTTCTCGCGAAACCGCCCTTCGTTGTTTCCTTATGTTTTAGATAAAGAAACCGTTAATGTAAAGTTAAACCTACCAAAATCTAAGAGAGAATATCTGGTAGTAA
>JAISGR010000077.1 GCA_031262995.1 Prevotellaceae bacterium
GCCAGCACCACCACGTCGGCAAACTGTGCATAAAAGCGCAGCGCCTCCCGGTTGGAGATGTTCAGCTGGGTAGAGAGGTGCACCTCCTGCCCAATCTGTCGGGCATAGCCCATCACAGCCACGTCGGAGGCGATGACGGCAGAGATGCCCGCCGCCTTGGCAGCGTCGACAATGGTACGCATCAGCGTCAGGTCTTGATCATATATAATGGTATTGACCGTCAGGTAGCTCTTCATCCCGTGCCGCTCGCACGTCAGGGCAATGTCCCGCAGGTCGTCGATGGTGAACGTGTTTGCCGAACGGGCGCGCATGTTCAGGTTCTCTATGCCGAAGTAGATGGCATCGGCGCCTGCCTGTACGGCGGCGGCAAGCGACTCGCGCGAGCCTACGGGCGCCATAATTTCGAAATCGTTCCGGGTAGGTTGCATACTTTTCATCACGGAGGTTATATAAAAGGAGCGGCAAAGATACAAACATTTCTTTTACATCGGCGCCGGTGCAGGCTCAATCGCGCCGCAGCGCTTTGCCGCGCATCGGATACCGTTTTAAAGACGGTTCGTCTTCCGAGGCGAAGACGGTGCGTCTTTCGAGGGGAAGACGGTTCGTCTTTCGAGGGGAAGACGGTGCGTCTTTCGAGGGGAAGACGGTGCGTCTTCCGAGGCGAAGACGGTGCGTCTTTCGAGGGGAAGACGGTGCGTCTTCCGAGGGGAAGACGGTGCGTAAAAAGTAGGTGTGTCTACAACTTCCTAAGCTTTATCTCTTGAGCATCGAAGCTTTATTGCACATATCGTCTTTTCTTACCCGCTCATCATCATTAATAAGCAACTAAATCTTGTATCAAGTACTTTTTTTATTGCTTTTTTATTTGTTATCAATAAAAAACCACGTACGTTTGTACTCTAAATCAAACAAAGCAGAGTTTATGAACAGATTACATGATGGGAGACTTACGTTAGTACCACTTTTATTTGCGATGCTACTGATCAACCCACTGCGGGTTGTTGCTACTGAAAACACGTTAGAGGCACATCGTGCACAACAGACTCAGCCGATAACCGGTAAGGTCGTCGACACACAAGGGAACGCCGTCATCGGTGCAGGCGTACTTGTCAGAGGCACACAGAACGGGACAATCACCAACATCGACGGTGAGTTCTCGCTACAGGTGGCGCCGGGCAGCGTACTTGTGATCTCTTTCGTAGGTTACAAGGAGGTGACGGTGACGGTGACCCAAGCCACCAGCTACCGCATCACGATGGAGGAAGACACCCAACTGCTCAACGAGGTGGTGGTGACCGCCATGGGCATCAAGAAGGAGCGCAAAGCCCTGGGCTACTCCGTGTCAGACCTGCATTCGGACGAGCTGATGAGCAACAAGAACACCAACGTCATCAATTCGCTGGCAGGCAAGGTGCCGGGTGTGAACATCACACAGAGCAGCGGCGCGGCGGGTGCGGGAGCCAGCATCACCATTCGCGGCGGCAACTCTACCTCCGAAGGACGCAGCAACCAGCCGCTCTTTGTGGTGGACGGAGTGATCTACGACAACTCCACCCAAGTGCTGGGCAACAGCGTCACCGACGGCATGACACGTTCCAACACCACCTACTCCAACCGCGTGATGGACATCAACCCCGAAGACATTGAAGAGATGTCGGTGCTCAAAGGCGCGGCAGCAGCAGCGCTTTACGGCTCGCGCGCTGCCGACGGCGTGGTGATCATCACCACCAAGAAAGGGGAAGTGGGACGCGTTGCAGTGGATGCATCCAGCCGGCTGAGCACCTCGTGGGCAACCAAACTGCCCGAGGCACAAGCGCAGTTCGGACGCGGCTGGGTGAGCGAAACCGGCGTCTACGACATGCGCACCTACAATTCGTGGGGCGCCGCGGTAGGCAATAACCCGGTCTACGACAACATCGGTAACTTCTTCCAAAACAGCACCACCTGGGACAACAGCGTCAGCATCACCGGCGGCAACGAGCAGACGAAGTTCTTCCTGTCGGCTTCGAACTATAACCAGGGAGGCATCATCCCCAACACCGACTACGACAAGACCACCTTCCGGTTCAACGGCTCGCAGCAATTCGGACGACTCACCGTCAGCGCCAATGCCGCCTACTCCATCGCCGATGCCGACAAGACGCTGACCTCGTTCGGCATGTACGGCGGAGGAGGCAACGGCGCCATGACTGCCGTGTACGGCTGGCCCCGGTCGGAAGACATGACGCACTACCTCAATGCCGACGGCAGCAAATACGGCGTGCTTGCCAACGAAGGCATCGACCTGGGCGGTGAAACGGAAAACCCCTACTGGATTGTCAACCGCTACAAGGTGAACGAGAACACCAAACGCTTTACCGGCAATGTCGACCTCGCCTTTAAAATTGCGGAGTGGTGGGACATTACGGCACGCTTGGGCTACGACCAATACGATACCGACGCCTATAACTACATCCCCCCCGGATCCGCCGTATCGCAACTTTACCAGGACGGACGCCTCAGCAAAAGCGATTACAGCTATCAATACACATCGACCAACCTGATGAGCAACATGCACAAAACGTTTGGCGATTTCAACCTGAATCTGCTGCTGGGTACCACCACCGAAGATACCAAGCGTACCAGCAAAACGCATTGGGGCTGGAACCTCAGCACACCCGGTACCATCAGTTTTGTCAACATGACCAAAGAGAATCAGGCGTTCTCCGACGGCACTACCCGCAAACGATTGGTGGGTGTGTACGGCGAGTTCCAGGCAACGTGGAAGAACATGCTCTACCTGACGGTTACCGGTCGCAACGACTGGTCGTCCACACTGCCCATCGACAACCGCTCCTACTTCTACCCGTCGGTAAGCGGTTCGTTCGTCTTCACCGAGGTGATGCCGACCAACGACATCCTCTCGTTCGGCAAGATACGCGCCAGCTGGGCACAAGTGGGAAAGGATGCCAATCCTTATGCCACGCTGACCTACCTGGCACCCAACTATACCATCGGGAGATTCTTGCTGGTGGGCTACAACTACACCCGCGGCAATCCGTTCCTGAGACCCGAGATACAGACCGGCTGGGAGATCGGTACCGAACTGCATTTCCTCGACGGTCGCCTGGGATTGGATTACACCTATTACCACAGCTCGACGAAGAACCAGATAGCCGCTCCGCGCCTCTCCAACGCAAGCGGCTATACCCTCACAACGATCAACTCCGGCTCGGTCATCAACGACGGTATGGAAATATCGATTACCGGAAAGCCGTTCGACACCAAAGACTTCGGATGGGACATCACCCTGAACTGGTCGTATAACCGCGGCAAGCTGGGCGACTTCCTCGAGGGAGTGGAATACTTCTACGCCACCGATGCCCAATTCGGCACCGTGAAAGCCGCCTCCATCCCCAACGGCGGAGACTTCCTGGCGCTGACCGGTTCGCGCTTCCTGTACGAAACCAACGAGGACGGCGACGAAATCATGGGCGGACGCTATCAGGTAGACCCCGCAACAGGCTTGTACGACTTCACAAGCAGCAACGAGAATCCGGTGGTGGGCAATCGCGAACCTGATTTTATCGGCGGATTGAACAATGCTTTCCGCTATAAGAACCTGTCGGTGTCAATGCTGCTCGACTTCCGCGTAGGAGGCGACGTCTACAACGGTACCGAATATACGATGGTGATGAACGGTTTGGCAAAACAGACCACTGCCAACAACCGGCAATCGGTAACCGTAGACGGTATCAACAACGTAACCGGTGAGCCTTTCACGCAAACGTACGAAGCAGACAAGAGCTACCAGATAGGCTCGAATACGTATGCCGGAAGCTACATGATTGAGCAGTATTGGCAGAACTACGCCAAGAACTCCTACAACTTCATTACGTCGGTCAACTGGCTGAAGCTGCGCTCACTCTCCGTCTCTTACGACTTCACCGACCTGATTCGCAGCCAGAACATCATCAAGCGATTGGTGGTCTCAGCCACCGGTAGCAATCTCTTCACATGGACCAACTACAAGGGAATGGATCCGGAAGTAAGTACGGCGCTCGGCACCGGAGGTTCGGGCAGTGTCGGAATAGATTATTGCAGTGTGCCCACCACATCGAGCTTCACCTTCGGAATCAATCTCACATTCTAACGATAACACATCAGCAACAATATGAAAAAGTTTAAATACATCGCGCTCAGTATCGCACTCATTGCCGGTCTCTCTTCGTGCTCCGACTGGCTGGATGTCAATGTCGATCCGGATAATCCCAACAGCGCCAGCGCCCTTATCGAGAACCAGTTGCCGTGGGTACAGCACTTCTACCAATACACGGCGGCAGGCGTCGACTTCAATACGGCACTCACCTCGGGCGTCTATTACAGCAACCGCTCGCAATGGTTTCTCGCCAGCGTGACATGGGCTTTCGACACCAGCAACCTGACGCAAAGAGCCAACCAGTGCTGGTATGTCTACTGCAACAGCTTGCCCGATATTTACAGCAAGGCTGAAGAGAGCGGCTCCTACCACTACATGGGCGCTGCCAATACCATCTATGCCATGGGATTTATGATGATGCTCGACCTGTACGGCGAAATCCCGTTCCGCCAGGCATGGACGGAAACCGCAAGTCCCGCATACGACGACGGCAAGACCATCTTCAACGCCTGCATCCAGAAGCTGGACGATGCCATCGAGCTGTTCCAACGGGAACAGGCTTCGGGTTCAACCTCGTTTGCCGGCGGCGACTACTGGTTCAACGGCGATGCCGGCAAGTGGATTAAGTTCTGCTACGGACTGAAAGCACGCTACCTGCTCCGCCTCTCCAAGAAAGCCGAATTTAACCCCCAAGAGATATTGGACTGCCTCGACAAAGCGCTGCAATCCAATGCAGACAATGCCATCGGCGTGAGCTACAACATCAGCAACGACCAGAACGACTGGTACTACGGCGACCCCATCAATGCCAACTGCCACTTCTCGTGGGTGAGCAACTGGACAAGAAGCTCTTCTGCCACCTGGTTCACCAAATACTATTGCGACCTGCTCACCAACATGCGTGATGCCCATGTGGAAGACCCGCGCATGACGAAAATCATCCCTTCCACCATGTCCAACATCCGGTTAGGCAGCAGCGGACAAGTGGTGAGCAACGACTGGCAACGCTCGCAAGGTGTCGACGTACACGAAGATGCAACCCGCCTGATAGAAGGCGGCGGAGCACGATCGCTCACTTGGCACGACTACGTGTCGGTGGATGGCGGCAAAACCATTGCTTACACCATCAAAGATACCGATGAACGCAACGCCTTCATCAACAACATGGCAGGCAAACAAGCCTATACCGTAGAGGGTGACGTGGTATCGGTGACCTATCGCAAAGGCGCTATCTATGTGAACAATGCCGACTACCACATGGCAGGCGACACCGTGTATACCAATCTGCTCGCCAACTCCGCATTCCTGCAAAGTCAGGATGAGAAAGATGTGAGCTGGTACTTCGACGACAGTGATAAAGCAGCCTATAACGCCGGCGCCGTCGGCTCTACCGGTACTTATCAGTTGCGCCCCTGCTCCGACTTCGAACTGCTCACCTATGCGGAAATGTGTTTCATCAAAGCTGAAGTCTATCTGCGACAAAACAACAGTGCGCAAGCATTGGAAGCTTACAAGGAAGGGATACAGGCACACATCGACATGATGCAGAATAAATTGCAGGAATGGCAAGCTGCCGGATATAAAAACAATCCCGACATGCTGCCGATGGATCAGCAGCTGATCACGACGTACATGAGCAGCGATGCCGTTTGCCAAATCGCAGGCGAACTTAAAATGAGCGACATCATGCTGCAAAAGTACCTTGCCATGGGATGCAGCCTCGAGAACTGGAACGATATGCGTCGCTTCAACTTCAGCGCAGGCAATGTAGGCAGCTTCGGCGTGGTCTATCCGGGATTCGACCGCAGTCCGTTGTTCCAAGGCGATTCGCAATTGCCCGGCACCAGCAAAACGGACATCAATTACTGGCCGCGCCGCTGGAGGTTGCCTGCCACCATCGAATTGGACTACAATACCAACAACGCACTTGCCATCAATCCGCATGCCGACGACAACGACATTTGGGGTATGCCGGTATGGTGGGACTGCGCCAGTGACGAAGAGTATTACAACTATTTGAAATAACCAGATTACAATTTGAAATAACCGGATTACAATTATTTGAAATAACCAGAACGGCAAGTACCGAATAGTGCTCCGTTAGCACCCTATAACCGGTTCATTTCTCTTATATCTACTACCGGCTGCCAAAAATCTAATAGAAAGATTTGCACAGTCCAAAAGTTTGCCATACATTTGCACCGCATTTGACGGAGGGCTGTCAAAGCGAAGGAAGGAAGTTTGGGTGAGTGGCTGAAACCACCAGTTTGCTAAACTGACGTACGGGTTACCGTACCGGGGGTTCGAATCCCCCAGCTTCCGCCGCAGATGCAGACAAGGTGGATTCGTCTAACGGTTAGGACACATGCCTCTCACGCATGCAATACGAGTTCGATTCTCGTATCCACTACTTGGCAAACAAAATGCACTCTTAGCTCAGTTGGTAGAGCAACTGACTCTTAATCAGTGGGTCCAGGGTTCGAATCCCTGAGGGTGTACAAGAAATGAAGGGCTGAATATCAGTCCTTTTTTTGTATCACACCTTGCCACTTTCCGGTCGGGCACTCCGACTACCTTAGTCGGGCACTCCGACTACCCTGGTCGGGCGCTCCGACCAAAACCTCATCCGACTTTCGACACAACCTGCCGGTTAAGTACCGGAAAGACAAAGGGCAGTTTCTCGCGAAACCGCCCTTCGTTGTTTCCTTATGTTTTAGATAAAGAAACCGTTAATGTAAAGTTAAACCTACCAAAATCTAAGAGAGAATATCTGGTAGTAA